>JAISEX010000112.1 GCA_031263875.1 Eubacteriales Family XIII. Incertae Sedis bacterium
CCCTGCCCTTCGGCGATTTTATCGACAAAGTCGTTCTGCCGGATGGCAGCGAGCAATCCATAGACGGCTATCTTACGAATACTCATTCGGCGCAGTTCACCGTATACAAAAACGGAACCTATACCTTCACCTTACACACGAAGGAAGACGAGCAGATACCGCTGAATTTTGAGGTGACGAAGTTCGGCGAAGTGCAGATCAACGCCGACTCTGAGTTGAACGTCAATACGGGAGATATGGCGTGGTTGTCCTCGGCGACTGCGCAGGATATTATCAGCCGCCTGTGGAACGGTTCCGCTGCGACGGCGAAGGACATGGATTCGGGCGCTGCCGCCACTCTCAGCATAAGCGCGGCAGATGTCGCCAAGGTGCAGGCGCTGATGGCGAATGGCGACGAGGCCGAAATAACCCTCAACGCCTCCTACGTGCGCGGCATGGTGGGCGGCGAGAACATTACCAATACCGCGTCCAAAGCGATCACCGTAAAGCTGGATGTGCACGTATACCGCACGTTTGCCGTACGCTCTATAGACTTACAGAAGGGGATCGGCAAACTTGACGGCGACGATGATGGCACGGTTACCGTTACCTATAACGACACGACGGCGAAGGTTGCGCAGAGCGATATACCCGTTGCTGAGACGGTCGTTCCCTCCGGATATGCTACCGGCGACGTCACCTTCCTCGGCTGGTATCTCAACGATGCGCTCGTCGGCGCCGATAAGGATGCGCTGTACGCCGCTATCAAGGATACGGCGGTCGGCTACACCTCCCTTAGCTACGAGGCGCGTTTTAAGCTCGACTCAGATGGCGACGGCACGGACGACCGGGATCAGGGCAACGTGACCTTCGACCTCGATCCCGGCAAAATGGAAAGCGCAATACGCGGCATCCTGACCTACGGCGGCTCTGTAAAAATCGATAGCGAGCTTCCCTTAACGGTAAAAGGCGATAAGGGCGCGGGGCTTCCCGCCGTCAGCGCGGCCGCTAAGACAGAAGATTATTGCTTCGAGGGTTGGACGATTGGAGAGAGCGCGACGCTTTACGGCAAGGACGGTTTCGCGGCGAATCAGCTTACGTTTACCGCCGACACGATCAAAAATCCTGTCGTATATAAAGGCGTGTTCAGCTCGCGTGTGAAGTTTGCGTGGGACGACGATAAAGTATCCACGCCTGCGGGCAGTGAGCTGTCTTACTACGTTATGCCCGGCTCCGCGCTCGAGGACTCCGGTCAAGCCGTACCTACCATTACGGCTTCAAATGCATACACCTTCCTCGGCTGGGCGGCCGTCGGCGAAACGATTATTCCGGCATCGACTATTAATACAGCGCCTGTAGATGAACCCATAACCTACACGGCGGTGTTGAGCGAAAAGCCTATCTACCGCATCACCTACGATCTGAGCGGCGGAATCGGTTCGGTTCCGGATAAAACGGACATTAAGTGGTCGGACACGGGGCTTCTTCCCGCTTCCGGTTACACGGCCCCCACGGGCTCTGTTCTCGAAAAGTGGGTAACGGACTCGGGCATGGAAGTTACGAGCGCGACGGCGTATTACGAGATCGCGGCGGCGGAGGGTGTCACGCAGGACGATACCGCTGCGATTACCGTGACGGCGGTCTGGGCGGAGCCGACCATCAACGTATCGGTGCCGGTAAAACTTATTTTTGCGGCGTTTGAGTCGGATAATGGAGCCATAACAGCGCCGAAATACCATATCAAAAATAACGGGTCGTACCCGGTGGACGTTTCGGTGGATAGTTTGACGATAGAAAGCGCTGACACGCTGAACCTGACCGCGACCCCGTTAATAATCGGCGACGTGAGCCTCAAGCTGAGAGGATCGGGGATCGTGCCCTTTAACGGCACGGACTTCCTGACGGAAAGCTCCGCCATAAATGCGTCCATAGGGACGCTCGCGGCGGCGGGAGACGTCTATGACACCAAATACTTCACCTTTGAAGGGACATATAACGGCAGCTTTGACACACCAAAGCAACCCAACTACGTATTAGGCTTTCGGTTTGCGCTCAGTCCATAAACGGAACGTAAACCGGTCCCCATAGCCGGAAGACGGCATCCGGGGGAAAGCGGAGGTCTCCCCGTTTCCGCGAATCCCCCGGACAACGGACTATAACAGATCCGTCAGAGCGGATCCCGCGGCTTCCGAAACAGGAAGATGTGCGCTCAGACGATAACCAACGGTGTTCCACCCGAAACGGGTTGAAATACAAAAACTAAGAAAGGAAAGAAGGTGATGATCAAAATCAAAGAAATGGAATTCCCTGAAACCGGGCGGGAAAAAGAGAACCATAAGAAGCGGAAACGGATCATTTGCATTGTCATTGTGATTCTTACGCTTCTCCTCCTGTTGCTGTTGCTGCACCAGTTCGGCGTGTTCAAATTCCCGTGGGAAAAACCGCCGGCCACCATAGTAGCAGGCGACCTGTTTCCCGGACAAGGCGACGCGGACGACGGGCATCTGTCGGACATGACAGCCGAACAGATCAAAGAGCAGATGCAGAAGGCTGCGGATGCCGCCTACTTCAGTTTTAAGATCAACGCGCGTCCGGAATTCAAAAACGGGAAGTCCGCAGGGAACGTGGGGATAGAAAACCCCAGGTACAACATCTATCCGATGGTTGTGCAGATATTTTTGGACGACACCGGCGAGATGATTTACGACTCGGGAGGCATTCTTCCCGATCACCATATCGACAATGCGAAGCTGTCCGTAAAACTCAAAGCAGGCACCTACAAAGCGACCGCCTACCTGAACGCCTATGACCCGGAAACAAAAGTCTGGCGGGGCAAACAAGCAGCGGCGCTCGTTATCACGGTGCACAACTAAGAACTATACCAAGGAGGTATAACAATGAAAAAAGTAAGATTATTATCAAGTTTTGTGCTGAGCATTCTGCTGGTAAGCCTGTTTACCGTGACCGCGTTTGCCGGAACATTCTCTCCTGCTCCCGCGTATAATGATGTGCAGAGCAGTCCCGCAAGCGCCACGTCGAAAGCCGCCCCGATTCCCGTCTACGGCTATATCGGCGAAGACGAAGACCTCGTGGACCCGGATCCCGAAGATCCCGATACACCCCCGACGGTCTATCAGGTCAACGTATCGGTTCCCGTGAAAATCCTGTGGGCGGCTTTTGAGTCGGATGGCGGCGCGATCACTTCGCCGACCTACCATGTCAAGAACAATTCATCGACGAAGGATCTTGACATCGAACTGACAAGCTTTGCGGCGACGGGCGTGGATAACGCTACTGTTGACAAATATGTGGATCTGGCATTTACGCCTGTCGGTACCGGCTTTACTGCAAGCCCGGCGCTTATAACCAGTGGCGGATCGGCAACCTATCTCACCACTCCAACCGATCTTAGCACTGCTGAGCTGACAGCCGGGTCACAGTGGAATTTCAACTTTACGGGAACCTACACTGACACCCCTCTGGGCTGGGATACTGTGTATCAACCGTCGTATTCATTGGTCTTTACGTTTTCGATCGACTAATTGATCGGTAAAAGTGGAAGGAGGCGATTACATGAAAAAGACGTTTAAAGCGCTGGCGGCGGCATTAGCCTGCTTCCTGCTGCTTTGCGGCGCGACGGTAACCGCCTTTGCGGCTGAAGCTCCGAAGGACAACGCAGCGTTTGCGACAGCCGGTATCGAGTATAATGACAGCCAGGGGGATTCGGGAGCGAGCGTGGCAATAGAAGTGCGGGGCTACTTTATAAGTAAGGCGAGCCTTGCGCTGCCGGATAAGCCCGGGATGCAGGAGAGGGGTAACACGGGAGAGCGTGCGGACAGTGTAAGTACGCCCACGACCGGAGATCCAAGCCTTACCTATGAATATGCGATCATCGCGCTTATTTCCCTGCTCATGCTTCTGGTCCTGGCGCTCTGGCTCGATAGAAAACGGGAGGATGATCAAATCCTCTTGCGCTGCAACCCCCAGTAACGGACAGCATTTTGGGATAAAGATACGTCAGCGTCCGGCTTCGGCCGGGCGCTGTATGTTTGCGCGCTGTAGTAAAACAAAGAAGGTTCGGCAGGGAGCAGGGAGCGGCCGAGGGCTGCAATGACAGACAGAGTGAAGGCGGTACGAAATGGCGCGTATGCCCCACGCAAGGGATGGGAGGGGTGCGCAGCAGCCACGGCGCAGCCGGGGCCGGAGCGAAGCGCAGCCCCGGACAGCCCGGTGGGGCGCAGCCCCATGCGCCGGAATAAGTTTCTCGGGTCAGATAATGCCCTTTACATTTTATGTGCGATTAAATATAATGAAAGTGTATGTACGCATAAACGAGATATTATGCCTCACTCCGCAGTACTTTTTTCGTGGCAGGCGAGGCGAAGCATAACGCGAAAAAGACAAGGAGGAAGTAATGGCAAAAGCTAAATTTGAGAGGAACAAGCCGCACGTAAATATCGGCACGATAGGCCATATCGACCACGGCAAGACGACGCTGACGGCAGCGATCACGAAGACCCTGCACGAGCGTTACGGGCTCGGCGAATTCGTCGCCTTCGACGCTATCGACAAAGCGCCCGAAGAAAAAGA
>JAISEX010000144.1 GCA_031263875.1 Eubacteriales Family XIII. Incertae Sedis bacterium
GCACTCAAAATGAATTTATGAGTAACCTGCCGGGCAGTCCTACACGCAAGCATTCACAAAAAACGATCTCTTATTTTTGAGTGCCCCACCGGGCTATGCGGGGCTCCGCGTTCGCTCCGGCCGCTTCGCGGCTGCTACCGCACCCCTCCTATCCCTTGCGCGTCGCTCGGCTTCGCCTCGCTCCCTGCCGCCCTTCCTGCGTTCTTTCGTTTAAACCATTATGCCACGCGCAGGCCGTGATTTCCACATAGGTAAAGAAAATCAAGACGGAAGAAGACGAAAATTTTCGCACTCGCTGATCGCTCAAAGAAATTCATAATGTGGACATAATTTTCTCATTTTTTTTCGATTTCATATTGAATTTTTTATTGTAACATATATAATAATAAGTGAGAACATCGCCGGATAAAGTGAGGGTATAGTACCAGCGCGCTTGACGCGTGGCAGTCACTCCGGGGGTTCTCTTTTTATTCGCGCACTATGCGATAAGCTCATAATCTTTGCTTTTCTTTACTACTTATGATATGCCACGGCGCGCGTTTGCTTACAGCCTCTCCTTTAACTCGTCCTGTAAAACGCGGGAAAGGCTCAGCCCCGCGGCTTTTGCCCGCTCGTCAAGCCATTTGGGTATGCTGACCGTTCGCCTGACGGCTGAGGTATCATGCACGCTTGCGCATACCAAATTCGCGAACTCGCCTTTGCCGACGGGAATGTCGGATATCGGCGTCGGCGCAGGCAAATCCATGCCTTTGTCCGTCACATATTCTATTCGCTGCCGCAACGCTTTTTCCGCCATAAGCAGCGATTCGGACAGATGCTTGCCTTCCGTTATGCATCCCGGTATATCCGGAAACGTAACGGTAAACGAACCGTCGTCATTCTGCTCGAATAATGCCGCATATACATATTCCATTGCGCAACCTCATCTCTTTAATTCATCTTCCGCGCCCGCGGTTTTGAGTATCTTGCGAGCGGTATTATTATTTACTTCATGGTGTCTTGGCACTTGCAGAGGGGGACCGCCCTCTTTTTCAAAAATCGTATGGTCGCCGTCATCTCTCGCCTCGCGATAACCGATGGATTTTATAGCTTTTACAAGTAATCGCCGTTTCACCTCAATACTCCTTGCTATTATTATATTGCATATATTACGTAATGTCAACGGCATATTACGTAATTTATGCAATGAATCCATTCATCTCATACACGGTTTTTCAATGTATATCCCCTGCCCGCATGACGCCCACCCCGCCCCGCACCAACTGCCCAAAAGCGTTTATCTCCATAACTTCTACAAATATCCTCGTTACACTGAGATTCAGGATGTTAACGGAGGATATCGCCTATGGGATCCGGCATACGGACCACGAAACTGAATATCGGCGGAATGACCTGCGCGAATTGCCAACATAAAATCGAGCGGCGGCTTCGCGGCGCCGGCGGCGTAAAACAGGCGGCAGTGAATTACCGTACCGGAACCGCCGAGGTGACGTATGACGCCGGCGTTATTTCGCTAAAAGCGATCGTCGCCCTTATCGAGAAACTGGATTATCGCGTGCTGACGGAAAACGAACGGCAAAAGTCGCAGATTCGCCGTGTCACCGGAACGCTCGTTATTATCGTTTCCCTCTATGTGCTGTTGCAGCAATTCGGCATACTCAATCTGCTCGTGCCGAGCCGGTTGAGCGATTCGTCGATGGGATACGGCATGATGTTCGTCATCGGACTGATCACGTCCCTCCACTGCATTGCGATGTGCGGCGGCATCAATCTCTCGCAAAGCATTCCCCGCGGCGGCGTGCCCGCCGAAAAGACGAACCGCATTGCGCCGTTTGTGCCAACGCTTCTGTATAATCTCGGACGCGTCATCTCTTATACGATTATCGGCTTTATTCTGGGCTTTGTCGGCCTGCTCGCCGGCGGCGGCTCGGAAGTAGGACTGCCGGCGCTGCTGCAGGGGATACTCAAACTGCTCGCCGGTATTATTATGGTCGTGATGGGAATCAACATGCTGGGGCTGTTCCCCGGATTGCGCGCGCTGAATTTCCGGATGCCGAAGCGCCTCACCCGCGCGGTAGACGCGGAAACGGCGGGAAGCAAAGGCCCGCTGTTTGTCGGCCTGCTGAACGGATTGATGCCGTGCGGCCCCCTGCAATCGATGCAGATCGTCGCGCTGGCCTCGGGCAGCCCGCTGGCAGGCGCGCTCGCCCTGTTCCTGTTCAGCCTGGGAACGACGCCGCTGATGCTCGGCCTCGGCTCACTCGTTTCCGCGCTCGGCACACGGTTTACGCGCACGGTCATGAGCGTCGGCGCGGTGCTCGTCGTGGTGCTCGGGCTGGCGATGCTCTCGCAGGGCGGAAGTCTGTCGGGGCTTTTGCCGCCCGATCGCTTATTACCGATCGTTCTCGCGCTTTGCGCGGTCGGCGTGGTGTCGAGCCTTCCTTTTCGCAAGCCTTCGCATAAAATAATTTCGACCGTTGCGGCGTGCTGCGTTGCGGGTTTGGTTCTCGTTTCATGGAATCAGATAACCGCTTCGCGAGGCGCGGAAACGGACCCGTCAGCCCATAACAACATTCAAATCGTGGACGGGCGGCAGACCATCAGCAGCACGCTTGCTTCCGGCCGGTATCCGGACATTACCGTTCAGGCGGGAACGCCCGTTACGTGGACTATCGACGCGCCGAAGGGCAGCATCAACGGCTGCAACAACAAGATGATTATTCGGGAATACGGGATCGAGCATTCGTTCAAGACGGGCGAAAACGTTATCGAATTCACGCCGGAAAAGGCGAAAACGGTTCAATATAGCTGCTGGATGGGCATGATTCGCGGTAATATTATCGTGACGGAAACCGAGGCTTCGTGACGAACGTCACGCGGAATCGCCGGACGGAACGCCGCTGAGCATGCCGGGAAAGGAATGGGGTTATGGAATTTATAGCAAGTCATTGGCACTGCATCGTGCCGGCCATTGGGATCGCGGTCGCGCTGCTTTTTATGCGCGATAAGAATAAGAAGAAGAACGATAACGCGCCGGAAGATGCGACCCGCAGAGATCCCGGCGAAGATTACGAATAAACGGCACAACGAATCACAGAGGAGGAAACGAAAAATGATATATTATCGCAATAATCAAGAAAAGAAAGCGACGCATGGTTTTATAAAGCTGACTTTCATCGCAATACTGATGCTGTCGCTATTGCTCGCGTTTGCGGGCTGTGCGAATGATGCGAACAGCGACGCACAGGGCGCCACCGATAGCGGAGATGTCAGCGCCGACGCCGACAGAACTCAACCAAGTAACGCGCCGGAAATCAGCGCGGGCGAAAGCCTCGTTATTCCCCTCACCGACATTTCCGAAACCGCCGCGTTTTATCCCATAAGCGTCGGCGGCACGACGATGGAAGTCCTCGCGGTAAAAGCTCCCGACGGCACGATCCGCACCGCGTTCAACACTTGCGAGGTCTGCTACGATTCCGGCCAAGGTTATTACAAGCAGGAAGGGAACGTTCTGGTCTGCCAAAACTGCGGGAACCGCTTTGAAACGGCCCAGGTCGAGGTGCAGGCTAACGGCTGTAACCCGTGGCCTATCTTTGCCGAGGATAAGACCGTGACGGACGAATCCATCACGATCTCCTACGACTTCCTCGCGGCGTCCACGCAGGTGTTCGCGAAT
>JAISEX010000149.1 GCA_031263875.1 Eubacteriales Family XIII. Incertae Sedis bacterium
CCGACGGGGTTTCAGGACCTCACGAGCGAGGGATTCCCGCCGGCGGAGATGTGCGCGTATTACGAGCGCAAGGCGATGGGCGGCGCGGCGTCGGTCGCGGTGGGCGAATGCGTCGTCGATTCCAAGCGCGGTTTGGGCGGCCCGAACCATGTCCCGCTCGACAATCCCGAACTGGTCGGCCCGCTGTCGAATGTGGCGCTCGCGATAGCGAAATACGGCGCGGTGCCCGTGGCCGAATTGCAGCACGCGGGAATGTTCGCCGAGGAATCCGTGAAGCGCGGCGGCGAGGTGTTCGCGCCTGTCGAGATGGACGCGCCGCAGGGCGCTGTTGTCCACGCGGAGGAGGACGCCGGCCCGATCGAGAAGATACCGGCCATGCCGCTGGAAATCATCGAGCGGACGATCGAAGCCTACGGCGATGCGGCGGCCTTCGCGAAATTCTGCGGTTTTGGCATGGTGCTTATCCACGGCGGGCACGGATGGATGCTGTCGCAGTGGCTTTCGCCGGTCATCAATACGCGGACGGACGAGTGGGGCGGCAGCCTCGAAAACCGGATGCGCCTGCCGCTCGCGATCATAGAGAATATTCGCAAGAAGTGCGGGCGTCATTTCCCGATAGAGTTCCGCATGAGCGTGACGGAAGCGAATGACGGCGGTTACGGCATTGACGAGGGCCTGCGGATCGCGAAGCTGCTCGATCAGAAAGTCGATATTATCCACGCGTCTGCGGGCAACCACGAGGTGCGGGACGCGTTTGTCATTACGCATCCGAGCCTATTCCACGCGGACGGCGTCAATTCCCATCTCGCCGAGGCCATCAAGAAATCGGGCGTGAGCACGCCGGTCGCGACGGTCGGCGCGTTTACGGAACCGGAGCTGATGGAGGAAGTGATCGCCTCGGGCAAGGCGGATATCGTGAATGTCGCCCGCGGCCTTATCGCGGATCCCGATTTGCCGCTGAAGGCGCGCACGGGCAGGGACGCCGACATCACGCGGTGCCTCCGGTGCTTCACGTGTTTCAGTTACCTGCTCACGAACCAGCAGTTCTGCTGCGCTGTCAATCCCGAAATCGGTCAGGAGATCGAAACGAAGTTTGCGCATCCTCAGCCGAAGGAATCGAAGACGGTGCTTGTCGCGGGCGGCGGCGTCGGCGGTATGGAAGCGGCGCTGACGGCGGCCCGGCGCGGGCACAAAGTCATCCTCTGCGAAAAGACGGGCAGGCTGGGCGGCGCGCTCCGGTGCGAGGAACACGTCCCGTTCAAGAAGGCGCTCGACGATTATCTGAATCTGCAGGAGAAGCGCGTGAAGGATTCCGGCATCGATCTGCGGCTTAACGCGGTGGTAACGCCGGAACTCGCGCGGGAGATCGCGCCCGACGTGATTATCGCGGCCCTCGGCGCGCGCGCGCTGAAACCGCCGATCACGGGCATTGACGCCCCGCACGTGAGGAGCGCGGATGACGTCTATACCGACCCCGGTCTTGCGGGCGATAAGGTCGTTATTCTCGGCGCGGGGTTTGTCGGCACGGAGCTCGGCATTTACTTGAACGGTCTCGGCCGGGACGTCACGATCGTCGAGATGCTTCCCGCTATAAACGACGCGGGCAACGTGCTCCACGGCCTTGCGGTCGACGTGAAGCTGCGCGAGGTGGGCATTCCCGTTCACTTCGGGACGACGGCGACCTGCATAACGGAGGACGGCGTTATCGGCGAGAAGGATGGCCAGAAGACCCTCTTTGCGGCGGACACGGTGATCTATGCCGTCGGGCAGATCCCGCTGTGGGACGAAGCGGAGGCGCTGAACGGCTGCGCGCCGGAGTTCCACCTTATCGGCGACTCGCTCGCGCCGAAGAACATTCGCGAGGCGACCAAGGGCGGCTACTTTACCGCGCTGAATATCGGACGGGTGTAGACTGCGGGCAGTGAGCCGGGGATGTCATTCCGGGCCCCGCCCCGGAATCCCCTTTACCGAGGTATTTTTTGGCGCATGGGGCACGAGCATAATTTAGTACGCCCGCTTGGGAAAGTTCACCACACAAGTATTTATAAAAAACGGCTTTTGCGTGCCCCACCGGGCTCTGCGGGGCTTCGGCCCCGGCGCTCAGAACGAGCGCGAGGGACGTGAGGTGGTTTCGCGCTTTCGGCATCACTTTTCAGCCGACCCCGCGTCGTGGCTGCTACCGCACCCCTCCTATCCCTTGCGCGTCGCTCGGCTTGCGCCTCGCTCCCCCATGCGAGAAAAAGAGCCGACGCGCTCCTCCTACCACGGCGTCCCCGTTTCTCGCCTAACCACCAAACCGGTGCGAGAACCGATCCCGACGTAAGCATCCTTCCCGTGCCGTCCCCCGTGCCACGCGCCGCTTAATTTCCCCCCGCCCACCGTCCCGTTTTTATGGTATAATGTTTACCATATGAAGACAAAACACAAGAAGCCTAGCCGCTTTACGAAACGGCAGCGCATATTCAATAAAATTTCGATTGTTACCGCCGTGCTCATACTTATCGGCGCGGGCGCTTATATCGGCATCGACTCGACGCTCAACGCGCAATTTATGAAGAAGGATCCCAAGCAGGGATACCGTTCCATCGAGCGTTCCCACGAAAAGACCAAGGAAAACCTCGACATCCTCATCCCGGCGGAGGGCATGTTCGCGAGCGAATTTTCGGATTCAAAACGCGTAAACGTGTTGCTGCTCGGCAATACGAACGAGGGACTGTCTGATACGATTATGGTCGCGAGTTTCGAGCCCGATTCGCAGCGGCTCGACATTATTTCGCTGCCGCGCGACACGTATTACGAGCGGGCGGGCTATTCGGCGTCGTTCCTGAAATTGAATTCGGTATTCCACGAGGGGCCGCACGCGATGGCGGAGGCCGTGCACGAGATCTTGCAGGGGATACCGATCAATTATTACGCGGTGATCGATTATGAAGGGATAAAAAACATCGTTGATTCCATGGGCGGCGTGCCGATGGACATCAAGCAGTCCATGCATTACACGTCGAAGGACGGCGGTCTTCAGATAAACTTCGAGCCGGGCGAGCAGGTGCTTGACGGGCAGAAATCCGTGGAATTCCTGCGGTTCCGGCGTTATCCGATGGGCGATATCGGGCGCGTCGAGGCGCAGCAGCAGTTCCTGAAAAACGCCGCGAACAAGGCGCTGGATGCGAATATCCCGAAGGTGGCGAAGACGATCGTCGACAATGTGGATTCCGATATCACGCTCCGCGCGATGCTCTACGTTTCCTCGAATGTGTCGGGTATGTCACAGGATAATATCCGCTCGTTCGTGCTTCCCGGCAATTTCGCGAATGTGAACGGCCTTTCGTATTGGGTGAAGAAGCCCGACGCCGATATTCACGCGATGCTCCGGCATGTCTATACCAACGGGCAGACGGCGGAGGGAAGCGGCGTGAAGGAGAGCACCTACTACCACGAGGAGAGCGTCATCGACTACTGATATGCAGAATCAGAATCTCTTTGAACAAATAATCACCTATTTCAGCACACATACGGAAGCATGGGGAGAGGCGGTGGCGCAGCATCTGCTGATGTGCTTCGCGGCTGTTGCGCTCGCGATGCTTATCGGGCTCCCGCTCGGCGTTTTCTGCTCGAAAAACCGCATCGTGAAAACCTTTGTCACGGGGATTTTCAGCACCTTGCGCATTATTCCAAGCCTTGCGGTGCTGCTTCTGTGCCTGCCGGTTTTCGGCCCCGGAGCGGTGCCGGCCCTGATCGCGCTGTCCTTTCTCGCGATCCCGCCCATTCTTATCAATACGACGCAGGCGTTTGCCGGCGTGCCCGCCGAGGTGATCGAAACGGCGACCGGCCTCGGCATGAGCCCGGCGAGAATGTTCTTCCGCGTCAAAGCGCCGCTGGCGATGCCGCTCGTGCTCGCGGGTATCAAGACGGCGACCGCGGAGATCATCGCGAGCGCGACGCTTGCCGCCTATATCGGCGCGGGCGGCCTCGGCGTGATGATCTTTACGGGCCTTGGGCTGCAGCGCGCGGACCTTTTGATCGTCGGCGGTCTGTCCGTCGCGATATTGTCCATACTCGCCGACACGCTGCTCGGCCTGCTCGAAAAACGCCTCGTCCGTTACCGGAATACCGATATCAAACCAATGACCGCGCGTCGTCTGCCGCACCGAGCCGCGTAATTTTTTATACGACAGATAAAAAACATATACAACATATAGGTCATATATGATACAATGGATCATACGTTACCGCTGTTATAACAACGGAGGAGAAGATCATGAAGAAGTTATTGGTGATTTTAACGGCTTTGGTCGTGGTAGGCAGTTCGGTATTCGCGCTCGGGGGCTGCGGTTCGGACGATAAGGGGAGCGACGCGACCGGCACGGATGGCGCGGGGAAGGTCGTTATCGGTTCAAAGAGCTTTACGGAAAACGAGATCCTCGCGGATATCTATCAGTTTGCGCTCGAGGATAAAGCCGGCCTCGAGGTGGAGCGCGTGCAGCTCGCGTCGAGCGCGGTGAACACGGCGCTGCAGAACGGGGAAATCGACCTCTATCCCGAATACACGGGAACCGGTCTGCTGGATGTTCTCAAGACGACGGCGCCGAGCAACGACCCGCAGGTCGTGTACGACACGGTCAAGGACGCGTACAAGACGCAGTTCGACATCGTCTGGCTCGATTACGCGCAGGCGAACGACGGGCAGGGCATTGCCGTGACGAAGGAAATTTCCGATAAGTACGGGATCACGACGATCTCGGATCTGCAGAAGAACGCGAAGGATATCCGCTTCGTGTCGCAGGGCGAATTTATCGAGCGTTCCGACGGGCTGCCGGCGCTGGTCACGGTCTACGGCCCGTTCGACTTCAAGAAGGAACTCGTTATCGAAAACGCGCTGAAATATGAAACGCTTCTGTCCGGCGACGGCGACGCCGTGGTCGCGTACACGACGGAGGGCGCTTTGACCGACCCGAAATTCGTGCTGCTCGAGGATGATAAGCTCGCGTGGCCGCCGTATAATATCGCGCCGGTCGTTCGCGCGTCCGTTCTCGAAAGCTATCCGAAGATCGCGGACGTCCTGAACGCGGTGAACGCGAAAATCGACACGCAGACCATTACGCAGCTCAACGCCAAGGTCGACGTCGATAAGCAGGAACCCGATAAAGTCGCGAAAGAATTTTACGATTCGATCAAAGATTCGCTGTAAAGCGGTAGATGAGATATGGCCGGGCTTGAATTCAAACATCTGACGAAACGCTATCCGGGCGTCCGTGAAAACGCGGTGAACGACGTTTCCCTCACGATCGACGAGGGCGAATTCGTCACCATTATCGGCACGTCCGGCAGCGGTAAAACGACCCTGCTGAAGATGGTCAACCGGCTGATAGAACCCACTTCGGGCTCGGCCTGTCTGCTCGGCGAGGACATTATGGATCAGGACCCCGTGAAGCTGCGGCGCGGCATCGGCTACGTGATCCAGCAGGTGGGCCTGTTCCCGCATATGACCGTGAGCGAGAATATCGCGACGGTCCCGAAGATACTCAAGTGGGATAAGGCGCGTATCAAGGCGCGCACGGA
>JAISEX010000157.1 GCA_031263875.1 Eubacteriales Family XIII. Incertae Sedis bacterium
TAGGAGGGCGGACGGCTGGGAGAGGATGCGTACGTCGTGTTTTCTCTCGCTCCGGTTGTTGCTTATGGGAGAAACGGGTTCGCCGTAGGAGGACGGGCGTGTGGTAGGCTTTTCTCGCGCAGGGGAGCGGCTGAGAGAGGATGCGTGCGTCGTGTTTTCTCTCGCTCCGGTTGCTGTTCGCGAGAGAAATGGGTACGCCGTAGGAGGACGGGCGTGTGGTAGGCTTTTCTCGCGCAGGGGAGCGGCTTGGGACGGTAATGACAATTTTAACGAGGCGGGACGGAATGGCGCGCATGTCCCGCGCACGGGATTGGAGGGGTGCGGTAGCAGCCGCGAAGCGGCCGAAGCCCCGAAAAGCCCGGTGGGGCGCTCAAAATGCAAAACCATTTTCTTGTGAATGCGCCCGTGTGGAGAGTTGTCCCGAAATGAGTGACAAACCATTTTGAGCGCCCCATGCGCCCGCAAAAAATACCTCGATTACGGGAATTGCGGGTCTTGCTCGCGATGCTTGCTGCCCGCAATGACAACTCGATTTTTTTCAGGACAGCCCCATGCGCCCGCATAAACCGCCCAAACAAAGGGATTTACTGTCCATTCTCCCGGCCCCAAGAAAAAAATAAAAAATATTCATGTAACTTATTGACATTATGTTAGCTTAGTGGTATTATTTACTTCCATTACCGCACCGTCTGTGCGGGGGTGTGGTGAGAAAGGAAGGGCATATGAAACCACGGTATTTTAACAGTCGGAATCTCGGCGCGCTCGGCGAGCGGAAGGCCGCGGAGTATCTCAGGGCCGAGGGGTATGAGATTTTGTGGCAAAATTTTTCGTGCAGCAGCGGCGAGATCGATATTATCGCGCATCCGCGCGGCGAAAACGTCATCTGTTTCGCGGAGGTCAAGACGAGGCGGAACAGCGATTACGGCCGGCCCGCGGAGGCCGTGACGCGGGCGAAGCAGCGGCATATCCGCAGTGTCGCGACGTTTTGTCTCCTGAAGGAATGGGATCATATCGGCGTGAACCAGGACACGAATTTCCGGTTTGATGTTTTGGAGGTGGATTTTGAAAGCGGGGCGCCGAGGGTGAACCATATCCCGGCGGCGTTTTACTGATGATTTCCTCGGTGATAACGGCTTCGCTCTGCGGGCTTGACGCGGAGATCGTGCGCGTCGAAACGGATATTACGCAGGGTCTGCCGTACCTCGCGCTCGTGGGGCTTCCGGCTCCGACGGTCAAGGAATCGAAGGAGCGCGTCAGGTCGGCGATAACGAATTCGGGTTTGGCGTTTCCGATGCGGCGGATCACGCTGAATCTCTCGCCGGCCGATACGCGCAAGGAGGGCAGCCACTTCGATTTGCCGATGGCGGTATCCATACTGGCCGCCGCCTCCCTTATCGACACGGAGGGATATGAGAATACGGCGTTTTTCGGCGAACTGTCGCTCGACGGCGGGCTGAGAAAATCGGAGATCGGCGTGGCGCTGGCGCTCGGATTGCGGGAACAGGGCATCGACAAGATATTTTTGCCCGAAGGCAATCTGGCGGAGCTGTCGCTCGTCGACGGGGTCGAATTTTACGCGGCGGAAAGCCTGCGGTCGATCGTCGATCATCTGAACGGCTCTCTCCCGATAAAACCGGCGGTTTTTCAGGGGGTCGGCAATGCGCTGGAATCTGCGCCCGATATGACGGGCGGTGATTTTGCCGAGGTGAAGGGGCAGGAACGGGCGAAACGGGCGCTGCAGATATGCGCCGCGGGCGGCCACGATATCGCGCTGATGGGGCCGCCCGGAGCGGGCAAGAGTATGCTCGCCTCGCGCATCATGTCGATACTCCCGCCACCCACGAAGGAGGAAGCGCTTGAAATTACGAAAATTTATAATATCGCGGGGACGGTTCGCGATAAAAACCGGCTCATCACGGTGCGGCCGTTTCGCGCGCCGCATCACTCGATATCCTACGCGGCGCTGATCGGCGGCGGCATCAAGCCGATCCCCGGCGAGCTTTCGCTGGCGCACCGGGGCGTGCTGTTTCTCGACGAGCTGCCCGAATTCGAGCGGCGCACCCTCGATATGCTGCGGCAGCCGATGGAGGACGGGTATATCGACCTGTCGCGGGTCAGTTACCGGAATACCTACCCGTGTAATTTCATCTTTATCGCGGCGATGAATCCGTGTCCGTGCGGCTATTACGGCGATCCGGAGCACGAATGCCGTTGCAATGAAACGATGCGGCGAAAATATATCGGGCGGGTTTCCGGCCCGCTGCTCGACCGCATCGATCTCCATCTTGATATCGAGCGCGTGCGGTACAGCGAGCTTGCCGACGGGCGGCCTTCGCTCAGTTCCGCGGAATTATACGAGGGAGTGAAACGCGCGCGCAGCCGGCAATTGGAACGGTACGGCGAAAGGAACGGTATGCCGGTTTTGAACGGGGATGCCGACGCGTTTGAGGCGTCGAAGTCCGCAGAGGATTTTCCCAACGACGGTGGGGATAATGGGAACGGCGGCGACAGTATGGCGGGCGATTTTGGCATGGCGCCGGAGGCGGAAGAAGCCCTGCGCGCGGCTCATCAGGCATTTGGCATCAGCGCGCGCCAGTCGGTTAAGATGAAGCGCGTCGCGCGCACGATCGCCGATATCGAGGGGAGCGGCCGGATCCTCGCGGTTCATATGGCGGAGGCGCTGAGTTACCGCAGGAAGGATAAGGAGTAAGGAGCGGCATATGGAGGTAATGGTAATAGAAAAGGGCGATCCCCGCTTTTCCGCGCGGCTCAGCCAGCTCAGCGACCCGCCCGAGCGCCTGTATTGCATCGGCGACGTGTCGCTGCTGAATCATACGCCTGCTGTGGCGATAGTCGGAGCGCGGCGGGCGACGAGTTACGGGAAGTGGGCGGCGCAGACCATCGCCCGCCGTCTCGCGGAGCAGGGCGTCTGCGTGGTGAGCGGGATGGCCGAGGGCGCCGACACCGCGGCGCACGTCGGGGCTCTCGAATGCGGCGGCAAAACGATCGCCGTTCTCGGCTGCGGCATCGACATCTGTTTCCCGCTGAGCAATCGCGCGCTGAAACGCACGATCGAAGGCAGCGGGCTCGTCGTATCCGAATATCCGCCGGGGATGCCCGGCGCGAAATACACCTTTCCGCAGCGCAACCGGATCATCAGCGGTCTCTCCGCCGCCGTAGTCGTCGCGGAAGCGGGCGTCACAAGCGGCTCGCTTATCACCGCCGAATGCGCCGCCGACCAAGGCCGTGAAGTCTACGCCGTTCCCGGCAATATCAACCGGCTGCTCAGCGCGGGCGCGAACAAGCTGATACGGGACGGCGCGAAGCCGCTCGTCCTGATC
>JAISEX010000113.1 GCA_031263875.1 Eubacteriales Family XIII. Incertae Sedis bacterium
CACGCGGAAGCAAGAACCAGATACGGCAGATCGGTGGTATGCGCGGCCTTATGGCGAATGCCGCCGGCAAGACGATAGAGATACCCATCAAGGCGAACTTCCGTGAAGGGCTTTCCGTACTCGAATACTTCATCTCCACGAACGGGGCGCGTAAAGGGCTTGCCGATACGGCGCTGCGGACGGCCGAGTCGGGCTATTTGACGAGGCGCCTTGTCGACGTCAGCCATAACGTCATCGTGCGTGAGGAGGACTGCGGCAGCGAAGACTATATAGAAGTGTCGGCGTTCACTCAGGGCAAGGAAATAATCGAGCCATTGAAGCAGCGCCTTATCGGGCGCACGGCGGCCCTCGACATTACCGATCCGGACAGCGGTTCGCTCATCGTGGCGAATGGCGATGAAATCACCGAGGGCGACGCGGACGCCATCGATGCCGCAGGCATTGAGAAGGTTGCGATCAGGAGCGTCTTGACCTGCCACAGCGAGAAGGGCATCTGCGCCAAGTGCTACGGGCGCAATTTGGCCACGGGCGAGATCGTCAATATCGGCGAGGCGGTCGGCATTACGGCGGCCCAGTCCATCGGCGAACCCGGCACGCAGTTGACGATGAGAACGTTCCACACGGGCGGCGTTGCGGGAGGCGATATCACGCAGGGTCTTCCGAGGGTCGAGGAACTCTTTGAGGCGCGCAAGCCCAAGAGCCCCGCGGAAATTTGCGAGGAAAGCGGCACGGTCGCTTCCGTTGCGACGAACGCGGAAGGCAAACGCGAGATACTCGTCAGAGGGGCCGAGGAACGCGTCTATACGATACCGTTCGCGAAGCTCATTATGGTCGAGGAAGGCCAGGAGCTGCTTGCGGGCGATCCGCTGACGAACGGCCCGCTCTATCCCAAGGATATTCTGCGGCTGAGAGGCGGCGAGGACGAGAGCGAGGGCGTTACGGCCGTCTATCAGTATTTGCTGAAGGAAGTGCAGAGGGTCTACAAACTGCAGGGCGTTGATATTAACGACAAGCACATCGAGATAATCGCAAGCCAGATGCTCTCGAAATACCGGATCGACGACGGCGGGGACACGAATCTCCTGCCGGGCAGCCTGTATTCCAAGTCCGAAGTGGACACGGCGAACGCGGCTTTGGAACCGGGGCAGCAGCCCGCTGACGCGAGGCGCGAACTGCTCGGTATAACGAAGGCTTCGCTCGCGACGAATTCCTTCCTCTCCGCGGCTTCGTTCCAGGAAACGACGAAAGTCCTGACGGACGCCGCCATCAAGGGCAAGAAGGATACGCTGCTGGGCTTGAAGGAAAACGTTATTATCGGCAAGCTGATCCCGGCCGGCACCGGCATGAAGCGTTACAAGAACGTGTCGGTGGATTACGGCGTCAATGCAGAATATATGGAGAACTACAAGAAGATCGTGATCCACGACGATATCGACAATGACGAAACGGAAGAAGACATCCTCGAACTCGCGGATATGACGTCCGTCGAGTCCGACGAGATGTTCGGCACGTCCGTTATCGACGCGGAGGACTTGCTAAACGACGGTTTGTCGTGATACAATGATTTTTTGCGCGGGGGCTTTCGGGCTTCCGCGCCGGAAATAGGATTTTTGAAGAAAGGAGGAAGGAGAGCGAATGCCGACAATCAATCAGTTGGTCAGAGAAGGCAGACAGTCAGCGGTCAAGAAATCGACAGCTCCGGCTCTGCTGAAGGGATTAAACACCCTGAAAAGGCAGCCGACCGACGCGAAAGCGCCGCAAAAACGCGGAGTTTGCACGTCCGTAAAGACCGTCACGCCGAAGAAACCGAACTCAGCGCTGAGAAAAGTAGCGCGCGTAAGGCTTTCAAACGGCATCGAGGTCATCGCCTACATTCCCGGCATCGGCCATAACCTGCAGGAACATAGCGTGGTTATGATCAGAGGCGGAAGGGTCAAGGATCTCCCCGGCGTGAGATATCACATTATCCGCGGGATCCTCGATACGTCAGGCGTAGCCGACAGAGGCCAGGCGCGTTCCAAGTACGGGACGAAAAGACCGAAACAGAAGTAAACGACCGGTCAACAACAGAATACAGTTGTGCCGTTATGACATATAAACGGCACGCACGGCAGGAAAGGCAGACGCCTTATACTGACGAGTACCTTTGTAAGCAGGGTTTGCTTACACAGCTTGTAAGGAGGGAAGAGTAGTGCCAAGAAAAGGTAATATTCCGAAACGCGAAGTTCTCCCCGATCCCGTGTACGGGAGCGTGATGGTAACGAAACTTATCAACAGCATCATGCTCGACGGGAAAAAGGGAGTCGCACAGACAATAGTCTACAATGCCTTCGATACTATTAAAGAATCGACGGGCGATAACCCTCTTGAAGTATTTGAAAAAGCGATGAACAACATTATGCCGATCCTTGAGGTCAAGGCACGGCGTGTTGGCGGCGCGAATTATCAGGTACCGATGGAGGTAAGGACTGACAGGCGTCAGACCCTCGGATTGCGCTGGCTCACGAATTATACGAGAGCGCGCGGCGAGAAGAAGATGTCCGACAGGCTCGCAAAAGAACTGATGGACGCATCCAATAATACGGGGTCGTCCGTAAAGAAGAAGGAAGATACGCATAAGATGGCGGAAGCGAACCGCGCGTTCGCGCATTACCGCTGGTAACAGATGCGAGAAGGGGTCACTTTGAAAAGAGAGTTTTCACTCGAAAAAACGAGAAATATCGGTATTATGGCTCACATCGACGCCGGAAAGACCACCGCTACGGAGCGCATTCTCTATTATACGGGAATTACGCACAAGATGGGCGAGGTTCACGAAGGCGCTGCGGTCATGGACTGGATGGAACAGGAGCAGGAACGCGGTATCACGATCACGTCCGCGGCGACGACCACGCAGTGGAAGGACGTCCGGATCAATATTATCGATACGCCGGGACACGTGGATTTCACCGTAGAGGTGGAGCGTTCCCTTCGCGTACTCGACGGAGCCGTTACGGTGCTGTGCGCCAAAGGCGGCGTGGAACCGCAATCCGAAACCGTCTGGCGTCAGGCTGAAAAGTACGGGGTGCCGCGCATTATTTTCGTCAACAAGATGGATATTATGGGCGCGGATTATCTGCGTGTGGTCAATATGGTAAAGGACAGGCTCAAGGCGAAAGCCGTGCCGCTCCAGTTGCCGATCGGCGCGGAGGATACTTTCTCGGGCGTGATCGATCTCGTTGAGATGCGGGCGTATACCTATAAGGACGAGTCGGGCAAGTCGTTCGATACCGTCGAGATACCCGCCGAAATGCAGGCGAAAGCCGATGAGTGGAGGCACGAGCTGATGGAAGCCATCGCGGATCACAACGAGGAACTTTTGATGAAGTATCTCGATGGTGAGGCAATTTCCGTGGCGGAAATCAAACGGACGATACGCGACATGACGATCAAGGGCGAGCTGTATCCGGTTTTCTGCGGCAGCGCGTACAAGAACAAGGGCGTGCAGATGCTTCTCGATGCGATAATCGATTATCTGCCCTCACCTCTCGACATTCCGCCGATAACGGGCGTAAACCCGAAGACGGGCGAGGTGAAGGAGCGGCCGGCGGACGACAACGGTTCGTTTGCGGCGCTTGCGTTCAAGATCATGACGGATCCGTTCGTCGGCAAGCTCGCGTTTTTCAGAGTCTATTCCGGAACGCTCAAATCGGGTTCTTACGTGTATAATTCGACGCGCGACAAGAAGGAACGCATCGGGCGGATACTCCAGATGCACTCGAACAAGCGCGAGGAGATCGAGGAAGTGTATTCGGGCGATATCGCCGCGGCGGTCGGGTTGAAAGAAACGACCACCGGCGACACGCTCTGCGACGAAAAGCACAAGATCATACTTGAGTCGATGGACTTTCCGGATCCCGTTATCGAAATCGCTATCGAGCCCAAGACCAAAGCGGGACAGGAAAAGATGGGCGTTGCCCTCGCAAAGCTCGCTGAGGAAGACCCGACGTTCAAGACGTACACGAACGAGGAAACGGGCCAGACGATAATAGCGGGCATGGGCGAACTCCATCTCGAAATCATCGTCGACAGGCTTCTCCGCGAATTTAAGGTCGAGGCGAACGTCGGCAAACCGCAGGTTTCCTACAAAGAAACCATCACGAAGATGGCGGACGTCGACCACAAGTACGCGAAACAGTCCGGCGGCCACGGCCAGTACGGGCACGTCAAGATACGCATCTACCCGCGCGAAGCCGGCGAAGGCTTTGAGTTCAAGAGCGCCATTATCGGCGGCGCCATTCCGAAGGAATACATTCCGAAAATCGAGGATGGCATCAAAGAGGCGATGCAGAGCGGCCCCGTCAAGGGCTATCAGGTGGTAGACGTGGGCGTGGAGCTGTACGACGGTAGTTATCACGAAGTCGACTCATCGGAAATGGCGTTCAAAATCGCCGCGTCGATGGCGTTCCGCGAGGCCGCGAAAAAGGCGGAGCCCGTGTTGCTCGAACCGATATTCAAGATTGAGATCACGGTGCCCGAGGAATACATGGGCGAGATCATGGGCGACCTCAACAGCAGGCGTGGACGCATCGAGGGTTCGGATATCCAGAGCGGCGCCGCAGTCATCAGAGGCTTTGTACCGCTTTCGTCGATGTTCGGATACGCAACGGATCTGCGTTCCAAGACGCAGGGACGCGGCGTCTATACGATGCATCCCGACCACTTTGAAAAGCTCCCGCAGAGCTTAGTGGACGAAGTTAATTGAAGTAATATCAGGCGTCTTCGCTTCGCAGGTTTCTTGCGGTAGGCGGGGCGTGCCGAGTGGAGATGGGCGAGAGCGCATAACCGCGAGGAATAATGTCGTTAAGGCAAGGAGGAAAATATAATGGCAAAAGCTAAATTTGAGAGGAACAAGCCGCACGTAAATATCGGCACGATAGGTCATATCGACCACGGCAAGACGACGCTGACGGCAGCGATCACGAAGACCCTGCACGAGCGTTACGGGCTCGGCGAATTCGTCGCCTTCGACGCTATCGACAAAGCGCCCGAAGAAAAAGA
>JAISEX010000165.1 GCA_031263875.1 Eubacteriales Family XIII. Incertae Sedis bacterium
TACGTTTAACGATTACGACGGGAAAGCGCTCAAGACGCAGACGGTTGAGTACGGCGGTAACGCGACTGCTCCCGCGGATCCGGCGCGAACCGGTTACATATTCGCGGGTTGGGATAAGCCAAGTACCGCGTGGCAGAACGTGACGGCTGATGTAACGGTCACCGCTGCGTACAAGATCGATGCCTTTACAGTTACATTTAACGATTATGACGGGAAAGCGCTCAAAGCGCAGACGGTCGAGTACGGCGGCAACGCGACTGCTCCCGCGGACCCGGCCCGTAAAGGTTACACATTCGCGGGCTGGGATAAGCCGAGTGCCGCGTGGCAGAACGTGACGGCTGATGTAACGGTCACTGCTGCGTACCGGAAAGACGCGGGTGGCGGTAATGCCGGTGATAGCGAAGATGAAAACGGTGGCGGTTCCGGCGGAGGGCCGGGCGGCGGTAACCGCGACGCAGGGACGACTCCGGGCGGCAGCTCCGGTGTGACCGCGCCGCATACCAGTGATAACGACCCCGGCGGTAAGGGCGAAAAGAATACCGGCGACACGGTTACCGATGGGGCGTCCGATCAGACGACGGGCGGTTCGCCGGTGAAAAAAGGCGGTTGGTCGCTGTTCGCTCTGATAATGACGCTGCTTACGGTCGCGTCCGCGCTGTGCGCCCTCGTTATCGCCGCAATCAGAAAAACGGGGGCGATGGGCGAAAACGGCGGCGGCGATAAAGACGCGGTATCGAAAAAACCGCGCGCGTTACCGCTCGTCGTGGCGGCCGCGGCCGCGGTGGGATCAGTTGCACTCTTTCTGCTCACGCAGGATACACAGACGCCGATGGTTGTATTCAATGCGTGGAGCGTTATATTCGGGCTCGTCGGCATTATCGGAGTGATATGTTCGGCGCTCGGAATAAAAGCGGTACAAAGGGAGAATGGGTAGGAGAGAAACTATTAAAGTGTTTGGGCAGTTGTAGCTGGAAACGGCGCTCGTTGTATCGGCAAACGGGCGCTGTTTTGTTTTTGGCGGGGGTGCTGCGGGCGGCGGCAGAGAGAGGGCGCTTACGTTATGTTTTTGCCCGCGCGGGCTTTTGAGTTGTGTGAGAAACGGGGACGCCGTAGTAGGACGGGGCGTGCCGGGGAGTTTTCTCGCACAGGGGAGCGGCCGAGATCTGCAATGACAGACGGAGTAAAGGCGGCATGGAATGGCGCGCATGTCCCGCGCAAGGGATAGCAGCGGAAATCCCGCAGGCCCCACCGGGGCCGAGGAATTGCAGCGGATAGCCCGGTGGGGCTGGCTTAGCGTGTTTAAGATCGCTTCCTATTGTTGAATTTCTAACAATCAAGTCGCCGTATTCTCTCCACGACAGCCCCATGCGCCCCATATTATATCCGCGATCATACAAGCCCCGCCTCTTGACTTTATCCCGCGATATGTGGAGTATATAATATAATATGCGAATAAACAAGGTAGGTAAAGGAGATCGATCGCAATGCTGAAACACGCACCCGATATCGAAACGCTGAAGCTGATTCTAGACCATGTACTCGGATTGATGGTTATCGACGTGGACGGGAAGGTAACGTATATGAACCGGCAGTGCGCCGATTACATCCATGTCGATCTGGAAACGTCCATCGGCAAGCCGATCGAGGTGGTCTTCCCGCCGACGACGATGCGCGACATGTTATCGAGAGATGAGGATATGGATTCGGACTTTTACTTTGCCGAAGGCCGCGTCAGTTTTTCGACACGCCAGAAGCTGCGCGGACGCGACGGCGCCGTTCTCGGCGTTATCGAATACGATCTTTTGCAGGAACTCGATTCACTGCAGAATTTCGTGAAAAAATATACGCATATCCTGACGGACGAACTCGCGGCTCACGGCGAAAGCCTGAAAAAATTACAGCGCACGCGGTATTCGATCAACAATATCATCGGTTCCTCGTCCATTATGCGCGAACTCAAGCAGAATATCATGCGGGCGGCCACGACAAATTCGACGGTGCTGATCACGGGGGAAACCGGCACGGGCAAGGAGCTCGTCGCCCACTCCGTTCACAATCTGAGCAACCGCACCTTCGGCAGTTTTATCAAAATCAACGCGGCCGCGCTGCCGACGGGCCTCGAGGAATCGGAATTCTTCGGTGACGAGGAAGGCGCCTTTACGGGAGCGGCGAAGCAGGGCAAGAAGGGGAAGTTCGAGCTTGCGGACAAGGGAACGCTCTTTATCGACGAGATCAACCAGATGCCGCAGGGCCTTCAATCGAAGATCCTCCGCGCCATTCAGGAGCGCGAGGTCGACCGTATCGGCAGCAAAGAACCGATACCAGTCGACGTCCGTATTATCGCGGCGACCAACGAGGACATTTCGGAGCTGATCACGCGGGGACGGTTCCGCGACGACCTCTATTACCGGCTGAACGTGTTCCCGATCGACGTCCCGCCGCTACGCGCGCACAAGGAGGACATCCCCGAGCTCGTGATGAATAAAATCGTCCAACTGAACCTCGAATTTCAGAAAACGATTATGGCGGTCGATGATAAAGTCTTCGCGTGGATGGAGAAGTACGACTGGCCCGGAAACGTGCGCGAATTGTATAATCTCGTCGAAAACGCCATGCACTATGCCGACGGCGACACCCTCCGGTACGAAAATTTCGATATGCGCACCACGGCGAAGATCCCCGCCGACCTTTCGGCGCTCAAGGGCGACGACAATCCGATCGAAACCGTCAAACGCGACGCGGAGCGCCGGTTTATTACGGAGGCGCTCGCCCTGCACGGCGGCAGCAAAACCCGCACCGCGAAGTACCTGAACATCGCGCGGCCGCTGCTCTACCAGAAGATGAAACGGCTCAATATCACATAGTATTTCGAGCGGGAAACTTTCTTGGGCGCATGGGGCGCTCAAAAATGAGAGGTCGTTTCTCTGAATGTTCGCGCGCAGAATTGTCCCGCGGGGTTACGGGCAAAATCATTTTGAGCG
>JAISEX010000173.1 GCA_031263875.1 Eubacteriales Family XIII. Incertae Sedis bacterium
ACGTTAGCTCCGTTGTACCTCGCACATCGAGGAGCGCAGGGCTTCGCCTGTTTTACGCGGCTTTAGCCGCAATGTAAAACAGGACAGCGAAACGAGCGCAGCGAGTGGAGGAGTGAGCGTAGCGAACGTTAGCCCGTGGCGCTCTACCGTGCGCGGGACATGCGCGCCACTCCGTGCCGCCTCGCTAAAATTGTCATTACCGTCCCAAGCCGCTCCCCTGCGCGAGAAAAGCCTACCACACGCCCATATCCTACTACGGCGAACTGCTTCATCGCGCAACCACCAAAACACGCGAGAGCCAAAACACACGCAAGCATCCTCATTATGCCGTCACCCAGCCAATTCCCCAAAATCTCGCAGCCCGGCATTCCGCACAAGCTCAAGAACATGCTCCTTCATGCGGTACACCTCGTCCAGCACTTTTTGCGATTCCGCGATATATTCATAATCCCAAACGTCGTCGTAACTCAATTCTTCGGCAGGCACAGTGACCGGCGGTGACTTCGCGCCAGGCTCATCCACTCTCAGGCGCCCGTAAAACCCGCCGAAAAGCCAGTATCCTTTTACAGGAAAGAGCAGATCATAGCCGACATCTTCGAGAAAAATCAGATAGCTCGACGATTTTTGCATCAGTCCAAATCCGCCCATATACCGTATGTTTCCGTCCTCGTAGACATCGTAGAACCCATCCGCGCCAAACACGTAAAGCGTTTCCCCGAATCCCGCCGCGCGGAGATTATCGCTTCCCTTGAGTATTTCCTCGATTACGATCTCCTGGCCGAAAATGGCGCCTTCCTGAAAAATGTTTCCGGTCGGTTTTCCGACTATAATGACCGCCGCGTCATTTACGAGAGTATCGTTCTGCTCCGGGTAATTCACCAATGAATTATAATCATCTGCGCCCATCACGTATTCGACGTCAAACCCCTTGTTCAGCGTGTCTTCTTGCGTCCGGAACGTATCGTCGGGAACAGTGGCTTTCCATAGTTGGCCGGCCGCCGCGACGATTACCACGACGGCAAGCTGCACGAGTATCCATCGTTTCATCGCATTACCTCCTTGCCGGTTATTTCCGTTTCCGTTGCGATGCGCCCCTTTTTCATGAAATAAAGTTTGTCGCAGAGGACGGCGATCTCCTCCTTGCTGTGGCTCGCGACCACGACCGTAGCTCCGCGCTCTGCCTGCCGGAGAATGAGGTTGCGTATGCGGTCGATGCCTTCCTCGTCGAGCGCATTTGTCGGCTCGTCGAGAAACAGATAATCCGGATTTTCCATCAGCGCTTGCGCGATGCCGAGCCGCTGTTTCATGCCGAGAGAATATTTCCGCACGACGCGGGGATCATCGGGATCAAGGCCGACCTCACCCAAGGCCCGCCGCACCTCGGCGGCTCCAGCGTATTTGTTGATATTCGCGAGGAACATCAGGTTTTTGTAGCCCGTAAACGCAGGGTAGAAAAGCGGATTCTCGATAGTGATTCCGATTTTTGCCCCGTCCGCAAGGTCGTTTTCATAGTGGATTTTCCCCGCTGTCGGCCGAATCAGACCGGCGAGCATACGCAGGAGCATCGTCTTGCCGGAGCCGTTCCGCCCGACCAAGCCGTAAATCTTCCCGCCTTCCATGCGCAGGTTGATATCCTGCAGCACCGCAGAGCCCTTTATCATTTTTGAAACGCCGATCAAATCTATCGCATTCATGTCTGCCGCCTTTCTACATGACTTCGACATCTTCGAGCCCGATGTCCGACTTCGCGACATACCGCCCGCTCGCATACATAAGCAGAACGAGCAGCGCCGCCAGATAAATAAATTGAAATATCACTTTTCCCGTCATTTCATAGATGCTGAACACGCCGCCAAACGGATTGATCCAATGCCACACGCGCAGCCCGAGGTGGTCGCCCGGCAGGATCTCCGAAAGAATCAGTACGGCTTCGATAAAATAGACACACAGAAACGAGGTAACGGAACCCCATTTGAGCGCGGCGACGTTTATCAAAAGCGTGCTCAGCGCGGATAGCGCCGTGAACAGATACACGAGCCGTATCGCGGCGAGGACAGCCGCCCCGTCGATGCCCGCTGTCGATTCGCGGCCGCTGATTATAATCAAAAGCGTAATTACGATGAAGGTATACAAAAAGGCGAATAAGATCAGACCCGCCGCCTTCGCGCGCCACCATTTTTGCCGATTACGCACGCGCGAAAAGAGAGCGATCCCATTTTCGTTTATATCTTTGAACAGATACGTCCCGAACAGAAGATTGAACACGAACAAGAAGTACAGGTTCCCTATCGTCAGGACAAACATGGTCACGTCGCTTTGCGTCGTCGAAGCGAAAATTTTATAGTGCAGCAAGGAAGAAACGTCGAGATCGCGTTCCATCGGAATAAGCAGCGTGCCGAGATTGAAGATCAGCACAAGCGGAACGGCGATGATAAGTTTCAAATATTCGCGCGCGCCGGTCATGAAATATCCTCCCGGCGGACGGCGTATCTATACGAACCGGCGATAAACAACACGAACATTCCCAGCAAAACCGAAATAAAGACGACGCTTTGCCCGTAAAACGCGTCTGTTCCGAAATAGTCTAAAATATCCGTGTTGAAAAACCGCATATTATCGTTGTCGTAGATGACGCCGCTCAGATTGGCGCCGAGTTGGAACAGCACAAACAGCGGGACGAGCAGCAGTATTTTCCGCCGGCGGATCAGGAACGACAGCGCCATTGAAAACGCGCTGAGCAGGCCCGTGAAAAGCGAAAAGAAAAGCAGATAGAGCATATTATACAGCGGGAGGCTTTGCACGAATAAGATCGCGAACGGCTTCGCTCCGAACACGGTATCGCGATCGACCCGGTCACCCGTCAAAGACTGCGCGTACTGCAAAGGCGAATTATACGTGTGCGGAAATGTTGCATAAGAGAGGATCAAATTGACAGCAAACGGAATGGCTATTATCAAAAATCCACCGATAAACGCGGCGATGAGCTTCGAGCGGAAGTAGTTTTTCTTCCCGGATTTCAGGATGTAATGATTCAGCAGCCGCACGTTCCGGTCTTGCATGTACGAAAATCCGAACGGGAAGACGACGATAAACGGGTACAGAACGGAAAACAGCGGCCCAATATTTGCGTTTGCGTTCCCCGCGTAGAGATAATGCCACGAGTAGAGGCTCGAATAATCGCCGCTGCTGACTCTCATCAGATTCGCGAGGCGGGATCCCAACAGATTCGCGTCCGCAAGGCTGTATCCTATCAGATTCACGGCAAAATCGTACAATGTCAGCGCTAACACGCACGTAAACACGAGCCGGAAATCCCTCCGCGCCACCATAAGGGACAGTTGTGTTAGAATCGATCTTTTCATACAGCCCTCCGAATAGAGTTATAACGAAATGAGCACTAAATACGGCAAACGTAAATGATTCCGGCTTAAATACGAACTCAGGTGCGGTTATATATTGCCACAATATTCCGTCTAGCCAATTTGGTTACAAGCCTCATAATATACTCCGTTTGCTTCACGTCCAAGTATGCATTCATAGTAGCAGGTAATTCTTACGAAATACAGGGTAAGTTTCTTAAGATTTTCTTACGATTTTTGTGTTTGGGGGAGAAATGCGTTGCGCTAGGGGCAGAAAACGGCGATGGACAGATTGGAATGACGGGGGACGGCAAGGGAAGAATGCTTACGCGGTGTTTTGGCCCGCGCGGGTTTTTGTTTTTGCGGGAAACGGGGACGCCGTGGTAGGAGGGGCATGCCACGTACTTTGCCCGCATAAGGGAGCGGCGCCAGCCGCGACGCGCAAGGGATAGCAGCAGAAATTCCGCGGGGAAGTGCGCCCGCGAAAATACCCCTGTCCGGGGGATTGCGGCGCGGAGGCCGCAATGACGATGGTGGCATGAGCGGAATTGGAGCGGATAGCCCGGTGGGGCTGTTTTGAGATGCAAGGAAAAATGCGGGAATCGTATACGGCGGGAGTTTGAGAGATACCCTTTATAAGTTACCCGCGAAACAGCCCCAAGCGCCCCAAAAAACAAACCGCCGGATGAACCGACGGTCGGCGTTTTCATAATCAGTGGGTTAGTTTACCCATGCTCCACTTGTGTTGAACACGTATTTTTTCCCGCTTATCTTCTGGGTCCCGGTGACCATGGATCCGTCAGCCTTGAGGAAATACCACTTGTTGTTGATCTTTTTCCAACCGGTTTTCATCGCGCCGTCGTTGGCCGTTCCGAGGTAGTACCATTTGTTGTTGACCTTTTTCCAGCCGGTCTTCATCGCGCCGTCGGCGGCCGTTCCTAAGTAATACCACTTATTTTTTATCTTCTGCCAACCGGACTGCATTGTGCCTTTGGGCGTAAAGTGGTACCATTTGCCGTTAACTTGTTTCCAGCCCGTGAGCATCGTGTCATAGGAGGAACACTTCCATGTGCCGTCAGCCTGCTTTTGCCACTTGGTGGGGTTGATCGCGTTGATGCCGGTGATATCCTTGTCAACTTTTACGATATCAGCGCCCTTCTCGTCCTTTTTCTTGTTGTACCATTGGTAGGTAACGTCTTTTCCCGCATCTTGCTTGGAGTATTCAAAGGCTATTTTATACGTACCGGCAGGAAGGTATATCTCATACTTATTATCTTTTTTGCCGTATTTCCCTAAAAGCGCTCCAAACGCGCCGATGCTTTCATATTTATTTGTCTTCGCATTAAGGCGATATGCCTGCGCAGAGAACGATGTCTTATCGATTACCAGGTGATCGGGTACCCAATTGATCGATCCGGATACCTTATGTTCCTCTTTGCCCACTTGAACGTCGATAACTTTTGATTGAGCGGTGGCGCTAATCTCGATAACGGCGCGATCATTATGATTGTCAAAGGGGTAGCCGCTGTCTTTCCCGTCAACGATCAGCGTGTATTCGCCGTTGACCAAACCGGTAAAGCTGTATTTACCGTCGGCTCCGGTCTTAACGGTTTTGTTAAAGGCGCCGCGGGTCCGCGTTAATTCGACCTTGATATCGGCCAGCGCCGTGCCGCCGTTCATATCGGTCACCGTGCCGCTTATTGTCCCGCTGGCAGCAGCATAAGCCGACGGGGTGGGAACAAA
>JAISEX010000241.1 GCA_031263875.1 Eubacteriales Family XIII. Incertae Sedis bacterium
TTTTTGAATTAAAAATTTTGGGGGGTGCCCCCCCCCCCCCCCCCCCCCGGAAAATGTTTGGGTTTCAACGGTTTGGTGGGGTTTTCTGAATTTTAGTGTGTGGTTTTTGTCGCCTGACATGCGAATTTTTTTTGGTATTTTCGCAGGAGAGGGAAGTGGTTTTGGTGGGGAAAAGGGGGACGGCGGGGAGTGGTGGCTTGCGTAGTAGCCTTATCTCGCGCCGGTTGGCGCGCGGGCGGGAAACAGGGACGCCGTATAATGGCGGAAGGGTCGTAGGCTTTTCTCGCGTTGCCCGCGCAAGGGATCGGAGGGGTGCGGCAGCAGCCACGACGCGGACGCAGACGCGAAGAAATGCCGAAAGTCGGGCAAGCCAGAGCAGTTTACATCCGGAGCATTCGTCATGAGCGCCTGGGCCGAAGCGAAGCGCAGCCCCGCAGAGCCCGGTGGGGCACGGGGAGATACAGACCGTTTTTTGTATATGCTCGCGCGGAGGATTATCCCACAGGTCACGTACAAAGTTATTTTGCGTGCCCCATGCGCCCAAAAGAGATACCTTGGGCGAGGGGATTCCGGGGCGGGGCACGGAATGACAGACATGTGCCCCATGCGCCCAGAGAGGCACTTCGATTCTTGACAAGACTCCGCAACGCGGCCATACTTAAATAAGAATGAAACTATACATATAGTGCCGCGGCCGCGTGAGGAATACGCGAAACAATGAGAGGATATTTATTACCTTACCAACAAGGAGTATGCTATATTGTGTAGAGGATTGTCCCGGTAAGCGCGCCGCGCAGGAGGTCAAGGGGATATGAGATACTCACGGCAGAATAAGATCATCGAGCTGATCGAATCGATGGATATAGACACGCAGGACAGGTTGTCCGAGCTTTTGAAGGAATGCGGCTTCGAGGTGACGCAGGCGACGATATCGCGCGATATCAAGGAGCTGCAGCTCGTCAAATCCCTGACGCCTTCCGGCAAGTATAAGTATACGCAGGCGGATAATATCGGCCACCCGATCACGGAACGGTTTACGAAGATATTCAAGGAAACGACGCAATCGGTCGCGAGTTCCGGTAATATTATTTTGATAAAGACGCTTTCGGGCTGCGCGAGCGCCGCGGCTGAGGCGCTGGATACGCTCGGGCTGCCGCATATCGTCGGCTCGGTCGCGGGCGACAACACCTTCTTTATATTGGCGGACGATCCGGCGCACGTGCCCGACCTTGTGGCGCGTTTCGAAGAAATTATCAAGTAAGATGATCGGCCACATCAGTATCCGCGATTTTGCGATTATCGAGAATATTGATATCGATCTTCACGCCGGGTTCAATGTGCTGACCGGCGAAACGGGGTCCGGCAAGTCCATTATCATCGAGGCGGTGAGCCTCGCTTTTGGCGCGCGCGCGGATACGTCTATGGTGCGCACGGGTACGGGCAAGGCGCTTATTCAGGTCGTGATAGACGAGGACGAGCTGCCGGAGGATCTGCGCACGGGAATCGAGCTGATCAGCCGCGAGATATCCGCCGCCGGTAAAAGCATCTGCCGCGTCAACGGCGAAATCGTGACGCTCGCGCAGCTTGCCGCCTCAGCCGCGAGGCTCGCGGATATCCACGGGCAATACGACCACCAGAGTTTGCTCGATCCCGAAAACCATATCGGGATTATCGACGCGTTTCGGACCGGGATGACCGCCGCTGCTGCGGAACGCGTGCGAAACGATTATGAGAACTATGCCGTGGCGCGTAAAAACCTGAATGAGATTCTGTCGCAGGAAGCGCTGTCAAGGCGAGAGCTTGACTTCATTACCTACGAGGTGGACGAAATAGAAAAGGCGCGTTTGGTTCCGGGTGAACACGCGGAGCTGAAGGAACAGATCGCGCTGATGCAGAACAGCGAGAAGATATTCGCGGCGCTTTCGGATGCCGATAACGCGCTGTCCGCGGAGGGCGGCGCCGTCGACGGCATCGCAAACGCGCTGTCCGCCGTGCGGCTGATAGCGGAATACAGCGCCGATTACGCGGAGACGGAACGGGCGTTGGCGAACAGCTATTTTGAGCTGACGGAAGCGGCGCGGCGCATCGGGAACGCGCTCGACCATACGGATTTTTCTCAGCGTTCCATCGACGAGGCTATCGCGCGTCTGGACACGATCGACCGGCTTATCGCGAAATACGGCGCGGCGCATGCGGACGCCGACGCTGAAACGGCGGTGCTCTCTCATCTGGATGCGGCAAGAAAAAAACTTGACAGCTTTGAAAATATCGACGCGCGCAAAGCCGAACTGAACGCCGCGCTCGAAAACTCGATTGCCGCTCTCGCAAAATCTTCGCGCGCGCTGCATACGCTTCGCGTGGAATCCGCGGAATTGTTATCGGCGCGGGTGAAAGAGCAACTGACGGAACTGAATTTCAAAGACGCGCAGTTTGCCGCGCGTTTTGAAGAACTGCCGGAAAGTGACGCGGAGCTTTCGAAGCGTTTCAGCGCCGGCGGCGTGGATAAAGTCGAGTTTGTCTTTACGGCGAACAAGGGCCAGCCGCTCCGTCCCATCGCGAAGGTCGCGTCGGGCGGCGAGATGTCGCGCGTGATGCTCGCCATCAAAACCGTGACGGGTGATTTCGACGGCATTCCCACGATGATCTTCGACGAGATCGACACGGGCATCAGCGGCGTTACCGCAAGCGTGGTCGGCGAAAAGCTGAAGCGCATGTCGGCCACGCGGCAGATCGTCTGCATCACCCATCTGCCGCAGATCGCGGGGTTTGCCGGCCATCATTATCTAATCGAAAAGAGCAGCGACGAGAGTTCCACGCGCGCGACGGTCCGCGAACTCGACGGCGATGAAAAGATCACTGCGATCGCGCGTCTTATCGGCGGTAAGACCATCACGCCCGCCACGCTCGAATCCGCGCAGGAGCTGATGCGGGAGGAGTGAGGCTCGCGGGCAGAACGCGAAAGTCTGTTATCACGCGATTCATGCTGTCAGGGTATTTGATTGACTAATCCGGCTTGTCAAGTTTCTTGCTTGACCGATTCACTTTGTCAGGTTAATTTGTTGACAAGTTTGGCCATCAATTTGACCATCAAGTTGATTGGTTGACGAATCAATGCGTCAAGTTTTTCGCTTGACCGATTCTGACTGTCAGGTTTTTTGTTTGACAAGTCCGGCTTGTCAAGTTTTTCGCTTGACGAATTTGACTGTCAGGTTAATTGCTTGACCGGTAATGTGTGGCGGCTTGAAGACCGGAATGAAAGACTGTGCGGGGACGGCACGGTTAGGATGGTTGTGTTGTTTCCTCGCCCGCGCGGCTTTTTGTTTATGCGAGGAATGGGTTCGCCGGATGAAGGATGGGTGCGTTGTTTTCTTTTCTCGCATAAAAGAGCCGGAGCGAAGCGGAGGCGACGCGCAAGGGATAGAAGGGGTGCGCAGCAGCCGCGAAGCGGCCGGAGCGAAGCGCAGCCCCGGATAGCCCGGTGGGGCTCCGCCCCATGCGCCCAAAAACACAAAAACACCCGCGTCCCGCCTCGGCGCGAATTTACTTCCCGTTTACATTTGCCCTCGCATTTCCACGCTATAATGGAGGCGGAGGTGTGTTATGAGCAAAATCATGATAGTGGACGACGACCCGAATATTCGCGAGCTCGTCTGCGTTTTGTTGAAAAATGGCGGTTTTGAGGCGTGCGAGGCCGGCGACGGACGCGAGGCTCTCCGCATTATCACGAGCGAAAATCCCGACCTCGCCGTTATCGATCTGATGATGCCGAATATGGACGGGTACGAGCTGTGCCGCAATCTGCGCAGATATTACGAGAATCTGCCGGTGCTGATGCTGACGGCGAAGGGCGAGCTGCCCGCGAAAATCAAGGGGTTCGAGGCGGGCGCGGACGATTATCTGACGAAACCCTTTGAGGGCGACGAGCTGCTTTTGCGCGTAAAGGCGCTCTTGCGGCGGTATAAAATCGAAGCCTCGCAGGTGATCCGGATCGGCGGCGTGACGATCGACCGCAACAGTTACACCGTGACGATCGGCGGCGCGGGCGCGGATATTCCGCACAAGGAATTTGAGCTGCTGTTTAAACTCGCGGGTTTTTCCGGGCGCACGTTTTCGCGGGAGCGGTTGATCGAAGACGTGTGGGGTTACGATTTCGACGGCAACGAGCGGACGCTCGACGTGCATATCGGGCGCTTGCGTGAGCGTTTTCCACCGGAAACTTCGGGCTTCAAAATCGTCACGGTTCGCGGCCTCGGGTACCGTCTGGAGGTGACGCCGTGAAAAAGCGGGATGGCCGCAGACCGCGCGGAAGAATCATAAGTTCCGTCATGTTTTTGCTGACGTTCAGCGTGGCGCAGGTGGCGGGATATTTCGTGGCGGAACTCATCTTCCGCTCCACGGGAACGCCGCCGGAGATGCCCGCGCACATCCTGTCCGCACTGACCGGCGTGGTGCTGTACGCGGCAGTCCTCGGGCTGATTATCACCTTTTCGGGACGCGGCACAAGGCGGCGGCATAACGAGATACACGATATTTTCACCGACGCGCTCGCGCAGATCGCCCAAGGTAATTTCAACGTTCTGATCGACGAGAACAACGCGGACGTCCATCTCGAATTCGCGGCGGTGATCAACGATATGGCGCGGAATCTCGGCAACTTGGAAACCATGCGGCAGGACTTCATCTCCAACGTGTCGCACGAGATCCAGTCACCGCTCACCTCCATCAGCGGCTTCGCCGCCCTGCTGAAAAACGCGGATCTGCCCGACGATGAGCGGCGGCGTTACGTGGAAATTATCGAGGCCGAGAGCAAACGGCTCTCGAGTTTAAGCGATAATCTGCTGAAGCTCTCCACGCTTGACAACGAGTCCATCGCCACCGCTGAATTCCGTCTTGACCGGCAGCTTTCAAACATTATTTTAACGCTTGAGCCGCAGTGGTCAGCAAAAAATCTGACCGTTCACGCGGCGCTGCAAAAATGCGTGGCAAGCGGCGACGAGAATCTGCTCTCGCAGGTTTGGATGAACTTGCTCGTCAACGCAATTAAATTCACGCCCGAAAACGGCGTTATCTCCGTTTCGCTTCGGGAGAACGCCGTGAAAATCTCGGATACCGGCATCGGCATCGCGAAGGACGATCTGCCGCATATCTTTGAGCGCTTTTACAAGGTGGACAAGGCGCGCGACCGCGCACTCGGCGGCAACGGCCTCGGTCTGTCGCTCGTCAAGAAAATCACGGAACTGCACGGCGGGAGGATATCGGTCGAGAGCGAACCCCGCGCCGGCACGACGTTTGAAATTTTCCTGCCCGGTTTACGGTCCGTTTAAGTCCGCGTTAACCTCCGTTTAATTTGTGGCCGTACAATGCGGTTATCGAATAAAACGGAGGTATTTTTATGAGCAAAGTTATTGAAGTAAACGAACTGGTCAAGCGGTATAAGGGCGCGAAGGAGCCGAGCGTGAAGGGCATCGGTTTTTCCGTGGAGCAGGGCGAGTTTTTCGCCTTTCTCGGTCCGAACGGCGCGGGGAAAACCACGACGATTTCCATCCTTACGACGACGCTGTCGAAAACGTCCGGCGAGGTAAGGATCGCCGGATTCGACGCGGAGAAGGAGGCGCGCCGCGTGCGCGAAAAAATCGGCATCATTTTTCAGCAGCCGAGCCTCGACCCGAATCTTTCGGCGGAGGAAAACATCCGCTTCCACGCCTGTCTGTACGGCATGTGCGGCTATCGCCCGACGTTTAAGCTGATGCCCGCCGCGTACCGCAAAAAAGTCACGGAACTCGCGGAAATCGTCGGTCTTGAGGACGCGCTGTTTCGCCCCATCAAGAAACTGTCGGGCGGCATGCAGCGCAAACTCGAGATCATCCGCAGCCTGATCCACACGCCCGACGTGCTGTTCCTCGACGAGCCCACGCAGGGGCTTGACGCCGTGAGCCGACGCAGCCTGTGGGAGTACATCGACGACACGCGCAAGCGGTACGGCACGACGGTTTTTCTGACGACGCACTACATCGACGAGGCGGAAAGGGTCGACAAGGTCTGCATTATCAACCACGGCGAAATCGCGGTCTGCGCCTCGCCGGACGAGATGAAACGCACCGTCAATTTCGACCCGACCCCGAAGGTCTGCCTGCCGTCGCTTGAGGACGCCTACGTTGAATTTCTGAACGGAGGCGCCGCGGCATGAACGAGATGAGTTTAACACGAAAAAATTCGCGGGTTTTCCGGGAGCTGAACACCACCATTACGGTGATGGCGCGCGAAATCACGCTGCTGTTCAAATCGCCGAGCACCTTGATCGCAAGCCTCGCCATGCCGATCATGATGATGGGCATGATCGGCGGGAACCTTATGCAGAACATGGCCGGCGGCCTGGGCTTCGACTTCGGCGGCTTTATGCTCGTGGGCATGCTCGTCAACATGCTGTTTATGATGGTGTCGATGAACATGACATCGCTCGTCGAGGATCGCGAAACGGACTTCAACCAGGAGATGCTCGTGTCGCCCGTGTCGCGCTATTCGCTCGTGCTCGGCAAAATACTCGGCGCGACCTTCGGCGCGATCGTAAGCATGGCGGGAACGCTGATCGTCGGACTTTTCATGGGTATTACACTTCCACTCGGAAAACTGCTGCTGATCCTCGCGCTGTCGCCGCTGTTCTGCCTATCGGGAGGCGCGCTCGCGATGATGCTGATCGGGCTGATCAAAAGCAAAAAAGCCGCGAACATGACGGTCATGCTTATCACGATGCCGCAGATGTTCCTGTCCGGCGCGATTATCCCGATCAACCAATCGAGCGGCATCCTGATGGTGCTCTCGCGGTTTATGCCGATGACCTACTGCCTCGACCTCGCGCGTGCGGTCGTCAACACCGGAAGCCCCGAATACGACAGCGTCGTGATGTTCAATCCCTTGATAAACTTCGCCGCAATCGCCGCTCTGACGGTGGCCTGCCTGATCGCCGGCACGTTCTTCTATGTGCGAAGCGAGAAGAACCGGTAACGGATTGTAGATTCACTTTCGGAAATTGCCCACTCATGCGCGGAATCGCGAGGGTTCGCCGCGGCGGGATTTGGACTGTCAGGTTATTTGGTTGACAGATTCGTGTGTCAATTGATTTTATTGACGAATTCGGTATGTCAAGTGATTTGGTTGACAAATTCGGCATGTCAACTGATTTTGTTGACACGAATGGTTTGCCGGGAGAGGTGATAGCAAGCCGGAATCCCCCAAGCCGCTTGCTTTACATGCAAGAATAGGCGCGAGTTTTTCTGGGCGCATGGGGCACTCAAATAATTTCGTACACAACCTTTGGCAGTTCTCCGCGCGAGGCTTGTACGAAAAACAGCCTCGTATTCCCCGTGCCCCAGCGGAGCCTGTTTTACGCGGCTTCGTCAGAGGTACAGGAGCTTCGCCTGTTTTACGCGGCTTCAGCCGCAAGGTAAAACAGGACAGCGTAGCGAGGCAACGCCGAGCGGAGGAGAGAGCGAAGC
>JAISEX010000271.1 GCA_031263875.1 Eubacteriales Family XIII. Incertae Sedis bacterium
CGTCCGGCGCCTCGTCCGGGAAGGGCTCATCTCCCGCCACATATTTTTCCCATAGCTGTGCGATGCGCTCATGACTGTCGACCGTTGGTTGTTCGTATAACAAAGCCGCCTCCTTACGCGGCTTCCGCCGCGGTATACGGTTCCTCGCCTTTCGCCAGACAGTCAGTGAAGGGAAGAACCAACACGTTAAAATGAGAGCCTATGGAATAAATCCGAACCTACTATATCATGAGCCGTGCCATATGGCAATAGTTTGGCACATTATTTTTGCAATAGTGTGCCGAAAAGCGGGCCGCTGTTGGCACATGTTGATGTTCCGCGCTGTTTTGTGCGGGCGCATGCCCGTATAAAAAGGCGATAACAGCGGGTAAAAGCGAATCGTGAAAAAATTACGCGTTTTCGTGCCGCCGTATGCGCAACCGGAACGGCGAAACGTTCTGAATGTTGTAATTTCAACGCTGGCGCGGAGGTGAGCGCTCTCGTGTGCCCCGCGGTCAGTTCGCGTTTTGCATAAAATTACGCGTGACGGAAGTACGAAATGCGTTTTACGCTTCCGCTTGGCGCGGCGCTGGCATGGATGTTGCATTTTAACATGATACAGGGGTAGGTCGCACGGCCACGGCCCTCTACCATCAATATAACGCAAGAATGTGAGTAAAGGAGGATACATATGCCAAGATCGGGAATGAACGGGGTGGATTTTGAAACCAATGTCGATTTTCGCAGATTGCGGGCCGACAGGCTGGCGCGCGCGAAGCAGAGCATGAAAGATAAGGGGCTCGACGCGATCGTCTGCTATGATTTCGACAATATCAGATACATCACCGGTACGCATATCGGCGAATGGAACCGCAACAAGATGAACAGGTACTGCATCCTGATAGACGGGATCGAGCAGCCTTTCCTGTTCGACCCGGCCGCGCCGTCGAAGCGGAAGCGCGTGGATTGGCTCGACGTGGAGCATATTATGCCGGCTGTCGGATCCATGCGCGGTTCGATACCGGAGAATGCCGGTATGGTGAAAAAGGTGGCGGATCAGATTACGGGCTACCTGAAGGAATACGGCGTGACGGGCAAAGTGGGGATGGACATCGTGGACATTCCGCTGATCCGCGCGCTCGAAGCGGAGAACGTCGAGGTCGTTGACGGCCAGCAGGCCATGCTCGACGCGCGCATTATCAAGACCGACGACGAGATACAGTTGCTGAAACAGTCGGCCGCGATGGTCGATGCTGCTTATTACGATCTCGCGAAGGCGTTGCGGCCCGGAATTCTCGAAAATGAGCTCGTCGCCATCGCGAATTACAAGCTCTACGGCTGGGGCGCGGAGCTCGTCGAATTCGTCAACAGCATTTCCGGCGAGCGCGGCAATCCGCACAGCCACACGTTTACCAACCGGATGGTCCGTCCCGGAGAGCTTATCTACTTCGACATCGGCAATACCTACAACGGTTACAAGACGTGCTATTACCGGACGTTCTCCTGCGGCGTGCCGAATGCGGCGCAGCGCACGGCCTACGAGAAGGCGCTGAAGTGGATCCGCGAGTCCGAAGCGCAGATCAAAGCCGGCAATACGACGGCGGATGTGGCCAAAAAATGGCCGGCGGCGACCGAGCTCGGATTTAAAAACGAGGAAGAAGCGTTTCTTCTGCAATTTGCCCACGGCATCGGGCTGGGCCTCTGGGAAAAGCCGATCATCTCGCGCCTGTTCTCACTGGAAAGCCCCTTTGAACTGAAGGAAGGCATGGTATTTGCGATCGAAACGTGGTGCCCGGCCGAGGACGGTTCCGGCAGCGCGCGCATCGAGGAGGAAGTCGTCGTGAGAAAAGACGGCTGCGAACGCATTACGAAATTCCCGTCGGAAGAAATCACCTCCTGCGGGCTTCCCGGATGCCAGTTCCTCTAAGCGGAACGCGAAAAGTTAAAAAAGATCGAAAACCCGCGGTTTGCGGGCGATAAGTAAAAACGTATAGCAGAAAGGATGATATGATTATGGCAAACATTGGTTGGATCGGTCTGGGCAATATGGGGACGCCCATGAGCACAAACCTCATCAAAGCCGGTAATGCGGTGGCGGTTTGGAACAGGACGAAGGCGAAGGCGGACGCTGTTATCTCGGAGGGCGCGGCATGGGCGGATACGCCGAGGGCGGCGGCTGCGGCGAGCGATTTTATCTTTACGATGGTCGCGGACGGCGCGAGCCTCCACGCGGTCACGTTTGGAGCGGACGGCTTGATTGCGGGCCTTGCGCCTGGTAAGATCGTGATAGACATGAGTACCGTGTCCGTCGAAGAATCGGCGCAGGTGAATGAGGCTGTCGAAGCGGCGGGCGCAAAATTCCTGCGCGCTCCCGTGACGGGAAGCACGATGCTGGCGCAGTCCGGCACGCTCGGTATTCTGGCATCCGGCGACAAGGCCGCTTACGACAAGACGTTTCCGCTTTTCGAAATTCTCGGCGGGAATCAGTTTTATCTCGGCGGCGGCGACGAAGCGCGCGTTATGAAACTCTCGCTCAATCTTATGATCGCTACGACCATGCAGATGGAAGCGGAAGCCGTCGTACTCGCGGAAAAGGCCGGCCTCGATGTGGCGCAGGTCGTGGAGATCATCGCGGGCAGCGCGGCGGGTTCTCCGCTGACGGGTTACAAGAAAGTCCCGATCGGTACGGGCAATTACGCCGCGGCGTTCAGCGTCAAGCTGATGATCAAAGACCTGAAGCTCGCGGGGGCTGTCGGGCAGCAGTACGGCGTCAAGCTGGAAAGCACGAATCTTACGAGGGCGCGCCTCGAGCTCGCGGACAGCAAGGGCTACGGCGATCTGGACTTTTCGGTGCTGACAAAGCTGCTTGAGGAAGAAAGCGGTTACACGCGGTAGGCGTGTGGCAATTGTGGTGTGAGAGTTGAAAGTAATAGGAGGTTACAAAATGTCATTTAAAGCGTATGTGAAAAATTATTATGATATCCAGGCGATGCAGCCGGCCGCGCATGTGATGGCGCATTCGGCGCCGTTTGCGGGTCCCGTGCCGATGGGCTACGATCCGGCCGGCAAGGACTGGACGTATCTGTATTTCTCGACCTGCGAGATCACGTTTGGCGGCGCGGCGCTGCTTGCGAATCATAAGGACGCGGATCATGTCTTCTACATCCTCGACGGGTACGGGTATTCGCTGATGGACGGGAAGCGTTACACCTTTGAAACGGGCGACATTATGTGGACGCCGGGCAACACCGACCATGAGATGTATCCGTTCGGAACGGCGACGCTGAAATTCCTCGTGACGCTCTGCCCGCAGGGTTTCAAGGCTTCGGAGCCCTATATCAAGAACATCAACGACGTGGAGCCCGCGACTGAACCCGGCAATGACGGTGTCACGTTCTTCACCCTGGCGTCGCCTACGATCAGCGGTTCGCCGACGCAGGAGTTCCATATCGTGGACGTGCTTCCGGGCGCGAAATTGTCGCTCGATACGCCGAAGTCGGATGTCATCGCGTATATGTTCCAGGCGCAGGCCGAGGCGACCGTCGATGGCGAAAAGCTCGCGATGAAGAAGGCGGAAGATACTCTGGTCGTGCCGATGGGCGCGAAGTGGGATATCGCCAACACCACAAAGCAGACGCTCCGTCTGGCGCTGTCGCTGAGCCCGTCGCGGTAGACATTACGCGGTAAATACCACCACATGGGCCGGGGGTGAAACCGGTGCTATGGTTCCACTAAAGGAGGGCCGCCTGCCCGGGCGGCTCTTCTGGTATGAAACGTGTGGAATTGTTACGAAGTGTGGAATCGTTGCGGAATGTGGAATTGTTATAGAATATGCGAGTCGTTGCGGAATGTGCGATTGTTATGAAAGATGCGATCTCCGATAAGTTGCATAATTTTACATTTGGCGAAACCGCGAACAGCAGGTAGGTTGCCGGGAGTGGCGGAGAGGTTGCGGGCAGAGAAAAAGTTACGGAGAATATGCGATTTGCACATAATGGAAATTGCGTTACGTCACATCGCGCGACGCCACATCACATTACATTATTTTATTGGTTTCATGGCAAGGCTCTTGCGCGGCGGCGGAGAGATTTGGTACACTTAAATACAGTTGAAAGGGCGGTGAAGCGATGCTTTTTGTTGAGAGCGAGAGGACTGACGCGAGGTATAATCTCGCTTTGGAGCAGCATATGTTTGAACGGTGCGGCCGCGATGAGGGCTGCCTGATGCTGTGGAAAAATCATAACACCATCGTTGTGGGGAAACACCAGAACACCCTGGCTGAAATCAACGCGGAATATGTGCGGGACAATGAGATAACCGTGGTGCGGCGGCTTTCGGGCGGCGGCGCGGTCTATCACGATCTCGGCAACCTGAATTACACGATTATTACCGGGGATCAAGACGGCGGCAGCTTTGATTTTGCCCGCTTTTGCGCGCCGGTGGTGGACGCACTGCGCTCTCTGGAAGTGCCGGCCGAAATCTCCGGGCGCAACGACATCGTGATCGACGGCAAGAAGATTTCCGGCAGCGCCCAGTATAAAAAAGACGGTAAAATCATGCATCACGGCACCTTGCTTTTCGATTCGGACTTGGGGGTGCTCGCGGACGCGCTGAACGCCTCGGCGGAGAAACTGCAATCGAACGGCGTCGCGTCGGTGCGTTCCCGCGTCACGAATATCAAGCCCTATCTCAAAACCGAGATGAGCATGGATGAGTTTTATGAAACGCTCAAACAGGCGCTGTTCGCGCGGCTTTCGCTGCACCCGTATCCGCTTTCGGCTGAAGATCAAGAAGATGTCGCGCGGCTCAGGGAGAGCCGCTATGCGCGTTGGGAGTGGAACTACGGCGCGTCGCCCGCCTCCGCCATCAAGAAGTCGAAGCGGATCGACGGCGTGGGGAAAATCGAAATCTATCTCGAAGTCGCCACGGGCGGAACGATCCGCGATATCGCGTTTTTCGGCGATTATTTCGGTGACGGCCAAGAGCTGTTAAAGGCTCGCCTGACCGGTGCGCGACTAGCGGAAGATTCGCTGCGGATGGCGCTTGCCGGCATAGACGTGGGCGAGTGTATCCACGGCCTTGACGAAACGGCGCTGCTGTCGGTACTGCTGCTGTAAATAAAGTGACGGGGGACGGCAGGGTGAGGGAGCTTGCGCCGAATTTTCTCTCGTTTTTTTGTGGCGCTTGGGCGAGAAACGGGGACGCCATAGGAGGATGGGCGGGATGGGGACTTTTCTCGCGCGGGTATTGCGGCTCCGACCGCTATGAAAGATTTTTGGGAGGCGGCGCGGAATGGCGCACGTGTCCCGCGCACGGGGGACGGCACTGAGAGAACGCTCATGTTACGCTTCGTTTCTCGCTCCTTACTGTTTTTTGTGATAACGGGTTCGCCGCAGGAAGAAGGGAGGCGCTGTGTTCCTCGCCCGCTTTTCCCGCGCAAGGGATAGCAGGGGTGCGGTAGCAGTGGGGCACTCAAAAATAAGAAACTTGTTTTTGCAAGCACTCGCGTAAGACTGTGCTGCGGGTTACGTACAAAATCATTTTGAGTGCGCCACCGGAGCCCCGAATAGCCCGGTGGGGCTGTTTTTTTGTGTTTGAGATTTCATGATCGTTAAAATTTTAACAACTGGATCGCAACATTCTTTTGAGAACAGCCCCATGCGCCCGAAAAAAGATATTTCGATCTACGGGCTTGCTTCGCTTCACTCGCAAGAGAGGTGTAACGAAATCAGCCAAATGGAATATTGTGGAAATAAATTGACCATAAATGAGATTGAATTTAAGCCATAATCGTCTATGTCCGCTGTATTTAATTCTAATTTCGTTACAATTCCAATGACAGCGGTGCGGCACGCGCGCCAGTCCCTCGGGCGACGGGATTGCGGCTCGGAGGCCGCAATGACAATAACGCGCTCGCTGCCCCGCAATTCTAAAACCTCTGGCATAAACGGGATTGCGGCGGGACGTTCGCTCTGCTTGCCCACCCATAGCTATGCGTCAAACAAACGCCGCAGATAACGCCCCGCCGCCGAATCCCTGCGCCGTTATAGCGCGAAGCCGGTCACCAGATAGAGGACCGCGGTCAGCGCAAAGGCGAAAATGCTGTACGGCAATCCGCCCAGAGCCACGCGCAGCGGCGGCCTTTGCACGGCCTGCGAGCACATAAGGATCTGCTCCGCGAAGAAGCACGCGGTGCCGCCGAAGACGGAACCGGAAACGAAGGCTCCCACGGTCAGGTAGGCGCAGACGCCGAATTGCAGGGCAAGCGGTATGGAAACGGGCGCGATCAGCAGCATGACGGCCCAGTAATCCACGCCGAGGAAGGCGATGACCCCCACGGTGACGAAAGTGAGCACGGGTATGGCGCCGCCCGAAAGCACGGGCGAGATCATCTCGATCACGTATTCGCTGAAGCCGATCGCGTTGAGGCCGCGGACGAACACGAAGGTCATCAGGACGATGATCAGGATGTAGACCATGTCGTTGACACCGGAGAAGAAGTGTTCGAAATACTTCGTGACGCTCATTTTCTTTCGCGGGATATAGAGCGCGAACGCGGCGGCCAGGCCGATTATCACGGACAGGACCAAATCGCTGGTCGCGAGCATAACTCCCACCAAAAGCACCACGGGCAGGGCGAAATCCAGCAGTTTCGCGTCCTCGGGCTTTCCTTCAAAGATATCCTCCGCTTCCTCCATGCTCGCCGCTTCCGAATCGCTCAGGCTGTAGCTGCCCTCTTTGAGCTCCCGGTAATAGCGCTTGAAGGGGCCGACCCGCGGCAGTACTCCCACCGCGAGGAGCAGCGAAACGAGGATGATTATCATCGGATAGAACATGAAGGGAATGACTTTGATGTATTCCGAGAGCATGCCGGCATCCGCGCCGGAAATGCCGGAATCCTGCATGACCCCGAAGACGAATACCGCGAACGCGGTCAGCGGCACCATGGCGCAGACGGGCGTCCCGGTGCAGCATACGGCGAACCCGAGCTGCTCGCGCGGCACCTTATACTTATCCGTTATTTCCCGGACCGTCGGGCCGATGCCCAGATTGTTGATGTAATCGTCGATAAAGAGCACCATGCCGAGTATCCACGTGAATACCAGGCTGCTCCGTTCCGATTTTATATAACGCGTCGCAAACGCCTTGAACGCGCTGATGCCGCCCGATGCCATCAGGACGTTGATCAGCGCCCCGAAAAGCGTCAGCATCAGCAGTATCCACGGGTAGGTGCCTTCGGCGAAAACCTCGTACACGCTGTCCGTGAAGCCTGTGATAAAATGAATGCCGTCGTTCAGAATGTAGACGAGCATGGTCGAAATGAGAATGGATTCAAAGACCTTGTTGGTGATAATGACGAGAAGCAACATGATTAAAAGAGGAACTACGGTTAAAAATCCATATGTTTCTAGCATCGTGCCATTTCCTTTCTTCGTATACGCGGGAAGACCGCGAGCGGGTATATAATTCGCGGCGCGGCGGCGCGGGCCGCCGCGGATTGCCACACTACCGGGCGCTGCGTCCGGGCTGCTGCTGCGTAATGCAGTGGATGTTGCCGCCGCCATACGCCACTTCCCGGGTCGGTACGCCGACAACATCATAGTCCGGGAACATCGCCTTGATCTGCGTCAGCGCGAGCGCGTCGTGCTCGTCCTCGTACTGCGGAACGATGACGGCCCCGTTCGTGATGAGGAAATTCATGTAGGACGCGATGCAGAGGTCGCCGGCCGTCCGCGGCGCGGTGCCCTCTATTTCATCTATGGCAAAACCTGCGCCAAGCGTTACGGGAACCTTCGTCGTCGTCAGTTTGTGGACTTTGAGCGTTCTTCCTTTCGCGTCCGTGGCGCGGCTCAGCGTTTCGTAACTCTTGCGGGCGACTTCGTGAAACGGGTCGGCTTCGTCGTCCGTCCATATGCACGCCACCTCGCCGGGGCGCACGAAACAGGCCACGTCGTCGATATGGCCGTTGGTTTCCTCCGGGTCGATGCCGTCCGTCAGCCAGATGACCTTATCGATGCTCAGATACTCCGCGAGCTTTTCTTCGATGTGCGATCTCGTCATGCCCGGATTGCGGCCGGGACTGAGCAGGCACATCTCCGTCGTCAGCAGCGTCCCTTCCCCGTCCACATGGATGCTGCCGCCCTCAAGCACAAAGCCCGGCGTTTCGTAATAATCCGTGCGCTCGAGCTCCGCGATCTTCTTTGCGATCAGATTATCGCTGTCCCACGGGAAATAAAGCCCGTCGTAGAGCCCGCCCCACGCGTTGAACTCCCAGCAGACCGCGCGCGTTTCCCCCTCGCCGTTTATAACGAAGGTGGGGCCGCAGTCCCTGACCCACGCGTCGTTGCTGGACATTTCCACGATCCTGATTTCGCGCGGCAGCCGGGCGCGCGCATTCTCGTACTGGCCCGCGGAAACGAGCATCGTGACGGGCGTGTAACGCGCGATCGCCTTCGCGACATCGGCATAAGCCCGCTGCGCCGGTTTCCCGCCGTCCCGCCAGTTATCGGGTCGCTCCGGCCAGATCATAAAGACCTGCTCCTGCGGCTCAAACTCGGCCGGCATACGGAATCCGTCGGCTCTCGGTGTGGTTGCTAAATTTCTGCTCATAGCGCATCCCTCCCTGAATCGCGGCGCGGTAACGGCCGGCGCCGGCTCTGCGGTGTGATTTCAGCTTCATCTTATACTCGGACAAACAAACCGGCAAGAAGTATTTTTCGCGCTTTTATAATTTAAAAGCAGTATATCGGCAATATACTCCTTTGTGCGTAGATGGTCGCGTTACGCGCGATAATTTCCGGGATTTTCGTGAAATACACTGACAAAAAATAATTTCCATGAGATAATCATTATAATTAGACGAATAAAATGAATACGGGTAAATTCAATTTTCAATCCGCGAAAAAATACTGCAAAGGCGGGCGGTACGTTAATTGTTTTAATATAGACGACAGGAGCGAATTATGGAGATAAAAGATCACGGAAATGGAATAATTGAATTTATCTCGGACGGCGTAATGGTAAATGAAACAAGTGATTGGACGGAATTGTTTAGCGTCATCGGCCAAACGACGGCAATAATAAAAAAAGAAAATTTAAACAACAGCTTTTATGATCTTAAAACGGGTTTTGCGGGAGAATTAATGCAAAAAATGTCGAATTACTCAAAACGACTCGCAGTAATCGGGGATTTTTCGCAAACAAAAAGTGAGGCGCTCCGAGATTTTATGTATGAAAGCAATAGATGGAAGCGAGTTATTTTTGTGAATACGGTTGAGGACGCATTGAACATATTTAAGAAAGAATAAAAAAGAGAAGACGCATGTCCGACGTCTCTGAAGGACGCTTCGTAACGATTTCTTGCGCATAACAGAACTGTTTGTGCTTTGCCGCGAAATGTCGTAAGCCGCCGGAACATGAGGCGCAATAGGGGCTAGAATTTTGTGAGGTAATACGAAATTCGGCCAATGATACTTGATAAAAGATGGATGAATATATAATCTATTGGCGCAAGGGGAAACAACAATGTTCAAAGAAACGATTTATAGAAAAGACAAAAAATCATTGGATTTAAAGAGCCCCAATATAATTTTCAGAAACGCAGTCAGAGCCGTAATAATAAAGGAAAATAAAATATTAATGGCACATTTGGAGAAAACCAATGAATATAAATTTCCCGGAGGAGGGAAAGAAGAAAATGAAACAAGAGATGCGGCAATAGGAAGGGAAGTTTTAGAGGAAGTGGGGTATGAGGTTGAACGAATAAAAGAAAAAATTGGTAAAATAAGAGAATACGATACGGCAGAAGAAGGCGGGGATCATATTTTTAAAATGGTTTCCGAATATTATCTGGTAGAAGTAAACAAAATGCCGCAAAAACAAAAGCTGGAAGATTACGAAAAAGAATTATTGTTTAAGCCTTGCTGGATAGAAATAGAAACAGCATATGAAACAAACATGGAAAGAATAAAAAACAAAGATGAAACGACACCGGGAATAAGAAGGGAAACAAAAGTGTTGGAAATAATAAAGGAAATATATAAATAAAAGAACGGGCCCCCCCCCCCCCCCCGCGGGGGCCGGCAAGGGTTGTCTGGCGCGCACGCGGGGGCGCCGCAAACCGA
>JAISEX010000022.1 GCA_031263875.1 Eubacteriales Family XIII. Incertae Sedis bacterium
CCGGTTTCGGCACGGGCGCCGCGGGAGCGAATGAGAGCGCCGGCGGAGCGGCGGGCGCCGAAGGCGACACCGTGGTTGACGCCGATTACGAAGTCGTTGAGGATGAGGATAAGAAAGAATAAAAGCATACATGGCGGACAAACGAGATTATTACGAGGTTCTCGGCCTGCATAAAGGCGCGGCCGAGGACGAAATAAAGAAGGCATTTCGCAAAAAGGCAATGGAATATCACCCGGACAAAAACCCGGGTGATACGTCCGCAGAGGAGAAGTTCAAAGAGGTCAACGAGGCGTACGGCATCCTTTCCGACGAAAAAAAGAAGAATCTCTACGATAAATTCGGTCATGCCGGCGTCGATCCCAACGCGGGTTTTGGCGCGGGCGGAGCCGGCGGTTTCGGCGGCGCCGGAGGCATGGGATTTGACTTTGGCGATATCGGCGATATCTTCAGTTCGTTTTTCGGCGGCGGAGCCGGTAATTCCGCGCGCCGGCGCAACGCTCCGCGCAAGGGGCAGGATCTGCAGGTGGCGATACGCCTGGCCTTCGAGGAAGCCGCGTTCGGCACGTCGAAAAAGGTCAAACTGCGCAAGAACGTCGAATGCCCGTCGTGTCACGGAACGGGCGCCGAGAACGGCACGTCGAAGACGACCTGTCCCGATTGCGGCGGCACCGGCCAGGTACAGCGGCAGCAGAATACGCCCTTCGGCTCGTTTACCAACGTGACGGCGTGTCCGCGCTGCCACGGCACCGGCGAAATTATCGAGACGCCCTGCAAGGAATGCGGCGGCAGCGGCCGTATCCGCAAGGAAGTGACGATATCCGTCGACATTCCCGCGGGCGTTGACAACGATTCCGTCATTTCGCTGAGAGGGCAGGGCGAGCCGGGCTTTAACGGCGGACCGCACGGCGACCTCTTTGTGGTGATAGCCGTGGACAATCACCGGCTGTTTACGCGCAGCGGCAACGACCTGCATCTCGACATCCCCATCACCTTCGATCAAGCGGCGCTCGGGGCCACGCTGACCATCCCGACGCTCAAGGAGAAGGTGAAGTACAAAGTCCCGGCGGGTACGCAGCCCGGCACGACGTTCCGGCTGAAAGGCAAGGGCGTGAAGGCCCTGCGCGGCGGCAGATCGGGCGACCTCTACGTCAAGGTGAACCTCGAAGTCCCGACGAAGCTGAACGGCGAGCAGAAGAAAAAAGTTCAGGAACTCGCGGGCGCCATCGGGCCGGAATCCTATGCGAAACGCAAGAAATATTCCGACGTCGTCAGCAGCATGGAGTAGCGGAGAATCCTTTTGGTTTGGGCGCATGGGGCTGCGCCCCACCGGGCTATCCGCTGCAATTCCGCTCGTGCCAGCGCTGTCATTCCGGGCCCCGCCCCGGAACGTTCGCTACGCTCACTCCTCCGCTCGCGGTGCTCGCTTCGCTGTCCTGTTTTACACTGCGGCTAAAGCCGCGTAAAACAGGCAATCCCCCAGGCCGGGGTATCGGTGTGAGCGTAGTCCGCGGAATTTCCGCTGCTATCCCTTGCGCGAAAAGCGCGAGAAAGATAAACGAACATTTACCAATACACGGCGAACCCCTTCATCACGAAAACAACAAGAGACGCGAGAAACAAAACTTAACATGAACCTTCTTCCCGTGCCGTCCCCGGCTCCCCGTGCGGGCAAAGCACACAACACGCTCCTCCTACCATGGCGAACCCATTTCTCACCCAAACGCAAACCCTGCGCGGGCAAAAATCCAACACAATCATCCTCTCCCTGCCGCCTCCCTTCTCATCGCCATTTTCTGGCGGCAGAATGCCGCCCCTACGTCTTTCCAAGCAGCGATTTTAGCGGCTATGCCCCGAAATCCACATGTCATTGCGAGCGCCGCAGGCGCGAAGCAATCCAGAGATAATTACGGCAAACTGGAATGCTCATTTTTAGGCCGCAGCTAGCATGCGGAAACTTCATCAATTGAACGTGAACAAACGCCGCCTCCCATACTCCCCCTCATCGTCGTCATTTTGTCACTGCGCCCCCGGAAACAACGGCGCGCTGTGCCACAACTCCCGCGGGCCTTCGTCCCATCGTCCCGCATAACGACCCGCTCTCTGGCCGCGACAGCCCCGCCATCACACCAAAACACGTGAAAATCCAAGGATTACAAAATAGTAATATAACTACATTTTAATTATATAATAAGTATATAATAATTATACAATAAGCATAAACTAATCATGTAATAATTATATAGCAATTACCATGCAATTATTAGGTAGCTATAATTCAAGTACAAAATAATCATTATATAATTTCAATACAACTCTCGAATAATTATTCAGAGGTTACCATGTAATTATAAATCATATATCAACTAATTACATAATGCCAATCATGCAATTATATTATAATTACCATGTAACTATAATATAATTATGGAGTAATTATACCGTAACTACAAAACGGCTTTCCGTCCACGAAACCCCTTGGCCACTTCCAGGCCGGCGGAGCGGATAAGCTCCTCGGCTTCTTTGATATGGCGGCCGATATGACGCGGGTCGTGGGCGTCGGAGGCGGTGGTGATAACCGTCCCGCCCAGTTCCGCAAAGCGTTTGATACGGGCGGCGGGCGGCATCGGGTCGCGTTTGCCGGTGCGCAGGGGCGAAGTATTGACCTCGATGCCCTGGCCGCGGGATATCAGCGTGGTGAGTATTTCGTCTACAAGCGCGTCCACGTCGTCGTTCTGTTCTATCGGCGTCGTGTAGCGGTCGACGACGTTCAGGTGTCCGAGAACGTCGAAGTTATCGAATTCCTTGACGCAGGCGAGCAGATCGCGGTAATAATCGAGCTTCGCCTCGAGCAGACTGCGGCTTCGCGCGTAGGCCATCGTGTGCAGGCCGTATCCGTCCACGGCGTGCACGGAGCCGATTATAAAATCAAACGGCCATGACTCGGCGGCGCGAAAGCACAGTTCCAAAGCGCGTCCCGGCTGCATGCCGAGTTCGATGCCGGCGGCGACGCGGATCTCGCCTTGGTAGGTTTCCTTGACCCGCGCGAGTTCGTCCATATAGCGCGGAAAATCAAGCTCCGCGGGGCCGTTGGGGAACAGCGGATCGTAGTGATCCGTGATCGCGAGGCCGGTCACTCCGGCCGCTATCGCGCGGCGGATCATCTCGTCCATCAGGACGGGACCGTTATCGTATGAAAATCCTGAGTGGGTGTGGTAATCAATCATGGTATAATCATTATATCATGAACAATATACTTTTACTTATTGACGGCAATAGTCTCGTCAACCGGGCATTCTACGCGATACAGCGGCCGATGCTCACCAAAGATGGAATTTACACGCAGGGGGTCTACGGCTTCGTGTCGATGCTGAACAAGCTGCTGGCCGATTACGAGCCGGGGCATATCGCCGTGATGTTCGACCGCAAGACGCCGACCTTCCGCCACGTGGAATACGACGCGTACAAGGCGGGCCGCCGGAAGATGCCCGTGGAACTCGCGATGGAATTCCCGTATCTGAAGGACGTGCTGGCTGCGCGGCGCATTCAGATGTACGAAACGGACGGCTTCGAAGCGGATGATCTGATCGGCACGGCGGCGGTGCGCGGCGAGGCGGCGGGCCTTGAACCGCTGATCGTGACGGGCGACCGCGACGCGCTGCAGCTCGCGACCGATAAAACGAAGATAATATTCACGAAGCGCGGCATTACGGAATTCGATCTCTACGACCGGACGGCGATAGAGGAGAAATACGGGTTCGGCGTGGACAAGTTTATCGACTACAAAGGTCTGATGGGCGACAGCTCGGATAATATTCCGGGGATCCCGGGCGTGGGCGAGAAGACCGCCGCGAAGCTGATAATCCAGTTTGGCACCGTGGAGAATCTGATCGCGTCCGCGAGCGAGATACCCAACGAAAAACTGCGGGCGAAGGTGGAGGATTACGCGCAGCAGGCGCTGATGAGCAAGCGCCTGGTGACGATCGTGACGAATGTGCCGCTCGAAATGGATTTCGACGATATGCGGTTCGAGGAGCCGGATATGACGGCGCTCGCCGAGATATACACGAAGCTGGAATTCCGCAACTTCCTCGCGAAACTGAATCTGCCCGCGGGAGCTCTTGCCGCGGCAAGCGGCGGTGAGGCGACCGGCGCGCAGGGCGGCGAAGCGAAGCCGGCGGATTACTTCGACGATGAAGTTCCCGTTTCGATAATTACCACCGCCGCGGAACTGGAACGGGAAGCGCCGGAACTGCGCGCGGCGGACATTCTCGCGCTCAAAGTCCTCGGCGACAAGAATCACAAAGCGCCGCCCCGGATCGAGGGCA
>JAISEX010000150.1 GCA_031263875.1 Eubacteriales Family XIII. Incertae Sedis bacterium
CTTTCCGCAGCGTAATGGCAGCCGGACGCTTCGCCGTTACGTGAAACGTTACCGTATGGCCGCCGACCGTCAGGGTCGCGTCGCCCACAAAGCCGACCGGAAAGGTGACGCCGTATGACTTATCGGCGGTAACCTCCGTCAATCTCGCGTCTTTCGCATCGTCGGTATCCGTCAGATCCCATTCGCCCACCGGCACCGTTTTGTCCGTCGTAAAGTAGCGCGTGGTTTCCGCGCCGACCGGACTGGTCAGATTGACGGTCAGATTCGTGTCCGTCGTTTCCTCGTAGGCGTTGCCCTCGACCGGCAAAGAACCGAGCGTCAGCGCACCCTCGCTGTAGGTCAGCGCGTATTCGCTGGCCTCACCTTCCGTTCCGCGAAAATCACTTACCGTTCCGCTGCCGTCTGCCACCTTCACCTTCATCGTTACCGGAGTTCCGGCAAAGTCCGTATAATTGGCGCCGTTATCCTGTTCGCTGAATACCTTGAGCGTATACGTCCCGTCCGCTACGCCCGCAAGCGGGATGCTCAGGCTGCCGCTTGCCGCGCTCGCGGTGTCCGCCAGCTTTCCGTAATACTTTACCGCCTCGCCGCCCTTCGTCAAAACGCACGAAACATACGTGTTCGCACCCGTGGCGGCATTCTCATACGTAAAGGAAAGCGTATCGGCAGTCTGCGTGCGCTGCTCCGGCGTCGCGATAACGTCCAGCGTCCGGGAATTATCCTTCATCGTAAATTTCACGGGACTGGCCGGAGCCGATGCGCTGACGAGACCGCCGCCGACGGCAGCCGATTTCATGCCCGCTCCGCTCGCTTCAGAGGTAAAGAGCACGGACGCCAGGTTTAAGCTCAGCGCGGGGCGCACGGTGATACCGGCCGCAGCCCCGTCATAAGTACCGGAATTGCTGACGCCTTCATCCGTGACAAAGTGCACCGAGAATCTGGTTCCGGCGCGACGCGAACGCAGCCACCAAAAGCGTCCGTAACTCCCCACGGTCGCGTCATCCACAGCCGCATACTCATCGTAAGACAGCGGCCACAGCTTTTGGTTCGGCGCGGTACGGGGGTCCCACGCCGGAGCGTCCGGCATGTAGTCATCTCCCACTATGGTGCGGGAATTGATAAAAGCCGCCTCCTTTGCGGGAAAACCGTTTGCGATGCTCTCCATTTTCCTTTGCAACGTACCGCCCACATAGTCGCTGGGCCAGATATAATCATTCTCCCAATAGCGGCTATTCTCACCATCTTCAAAGCGGCCGTAACCGGGGAGAGGTGTGAACGAGACGCTTCGGAAGGACGAAATACCGAAGGGCCCGTCGGGCGTCCCGTCGCCTTTCGCGAGCAGCGTCACGCTGTTTGCCTGCGGGTAGACCCCCGCCGGGCTGTTGTCGAGAACATACCATTCATATCCCGCGAAGCCCACCACCGTGCTGTTTGGCGTCATCGCCGGGACGTCTTCCCGCATACCCGTTTCCGCAGAAACCGTGCCCGGCAGCAGCGTCATCAGCATGATGGCAGCGACGAGCAGCGCAAGCCCTCTCTTTTTTTGTGTAATTTTTACCGTGTGCATAATATGATACCTCCCCTTGTATCGTTCCGCATGCCGCGCGTTTTTGCCGGCACAGAACCACTGATACTGACGTCTTTTTTCATGTTCAATACACTCCTTTCACGCGCATAAGAAGCGCGCCTCCCCTTCGCGCCGCGGGCTTTATTCGGTAATCCCTCTGGCGCAGTCATTGAATGTTGTCATTTCTCCTGAGAGCTTTTCGTGCGTTATCTCCCCATAAGACCGCAGTTCACAAAGCCCATTAACATTTATAAATAAATAAGATTATTTTATTATAATCAGGAAGCATAACAATTTCAATCTATTTATAAATATTTTTTATTGTTTCTTGCCGTTTTTTGCTGACCGGCTTGCTCTTTATGCCGTTTCCTCCCCCCGCACCGCCTCGCAGACGCACAAAAAAACAGCCCCTGCGAGCGGTGCTTTGCCAGGCTGTTTTCTCTTTCTGTTTTTAATTATTATAGTAAAACAAGATACGAAGAAGCCATATCCTGCTGATACCGAGCGGCCTAAACTATATCGGTCTGCCCCCCCCCCCCTTAATATGGAAGGTATTCGTTTGTATAATTACGTTTTTGTGCATGTTGCCCTATCCTCTATTGCTTCGCCCTCCTGCGGGCGACCGAGCCGCCTCATCGCCATCCGCGAGCGCGCCGGCGCGAAGCAATCTCGTTTTACGCTGCTTTCTTTTCTCGCGAACGTGCAGTCCTGCGCGCTGCTTTCCGCTGCTTACCGCGTCCGCGTTTGTTACTTGTTATCTCATTATAATACAGATGCCCACTTTTGTGTGATTTAAAACATGAGAATTGTAAAGTTTTTTGGATTTTCATGTTTTGCAGCGAATAGCGATTCACCGGCCAAACGCTATTCTCTGCATGCAAGCGGCTTATCACGAAACGAATCAATCAATGAACTCATTCCATTATATGGGATCTTCTCTTACCGCCAGCCCCCCCCCCCCGCCAAGAAAGCCCCCGCGGGGAGAGCGAGGGCATGAAACACCTCCCCCGTAAGCCGCGTCTATACCCGGCCACGGGTGGAGTGTGGAGTAGTATGCGATTTGGGCGCCGCATGGATCTCTCCACGCCCCCGCCCGAAAGATTTGATTTTCCGGCCGCTTACGGCGTCATATCCAGCCACAGAGCGGGACGAACGCCATCCGAATCAGTAACACCATTTCCTTCCTCAGTGAGCCAGGAGCCAGTGTACGTACCAGAGTTGCTTGACTGAACCCCTGATACGAAGGTGGTTTCATTACGGCCAGATGGCGACCGCGACCAGCAGAACAGCGCGTACGCACCTGAGGCGGCGCTAGCGTTTCTTGCGTATTTGTCCGCAAAGATCACGGTATCTCCGTTGGTGCGGAGCGTCGCGGTGCCCGTCGTAGCAATTATATTTCCAGTGGGCATTATCCGCACACTATCTACTCCCTCGTAGAACAGTTCTTCAATCCCCAGGCAAAAGATGCTATCGGTCGTAGTGGTCCACATTGTGTTTCCACTTGCATACGCAGCGTCCTTTGTCATAAGCGTTGTAGGGATCGCTTTACTCTTAAGAGTTGGGAGCGTCGTATCCAGAAAGTTAGACATGGTGGTGCGCAGCTCGCTGTTCTCCCATTTCGGATACGACCCCGCAATGCCATGAAACCGGGCTACAAGTACATTACGTTCCGAGATAACGAGGCTTTCACTGCCGCCGATCAGCACGCGCCATTCGAAGCCATCCGCCGCAAAGGTTTCTCCTTTTTTAAGCGTGCTCGACGGAGGAACGTCCGCCGTTACATGAAACGTTACCACATAGTCTCCGACGGTCAGCGTGGCCGTGCCGTCGGGAGTGGTGGTTGGGAACTCTACGCAGTAGGTCTTGTTAAAAGCTCCCTGCTTGAGGGTCGCGGTCGTTGTTCCGGGATCAAGTACCCAGTTGGCCGCCGGCACCTGAATGCTCGTCGTAAAGTACCGCGCTGTAGCGCCTTTTATCGGGCGGGTCAGGTTGATGGTAAGATCCGTGTCCTCGGTTTCTTCGTAGGCGTTGTCCGGAATATCCGCGGAGCCGAGCGTCAGCGCGCCCTCGCTGTAGGTCAGCGAGTAGTCGAAAATGCTGGATTTGACCCAGAGCGCGGGACGCACATAGCAATTCTTGCCGGGGTCCCAGTTCCAAACGTTCCCACTAAAGCCCAGATGTGATGCGCCCGCAGATGAACTACCCGGTCTACCCGGCGTCCGGAGCCACTCCTCATTGGGACCTTCAGGAGCGACGGTGATCAGTTCCCAGTTTGTGTACTGCGGGCTTCCCGCAAGGCTAACAAATTTGGTCGTATACTGCTCCATATACTCAGCCGCCACAAACGCTATCGCTTCTCCCGTGCTGAGCACAAAGGCGGTATCCGCTCCACCGGCGGACGTGCCGGTCGGTATGCTAAAGCCGTCCTCGACTCTGGTAAATGCCGTTCCGATCTGGTCAATCGCATTATGCGTGACCGCATTGGTATACAGGCTGCTAGAGGTGGAAATCCCGCTCCACCACGTGTTGATATGTCCCCGTACTTTGTTGCCGGAATCAGCATAGTCGTTGTCATTAACGTTGGTGGTTGCGCCAAAAGTGTGCGCCGCTGTATAGCTGCCCACCGCAGGTAAGCGCATATTCCGTACAATCAGCGAGTATTCGCCGTATGTCGCCACTTCCGTCCAGGAGCTGCTGTCGCCGGAATCGGCTGCGCTCAGCCACCTGCCGGCGGATGCGACCACCGGGCGCGGTTCCACGGTAATGGTAAACTGCACGTCCCATCCCGCGTCGTCCTCGGCCGAAACCTTCACGGTGATCGTCCCATTGTAATTCGCCGGGATATCGAGATAGTTGGTAGTGCCCTGCGCGGTGTGCCACGCGGCGCCGGCCCCGGTTTGACTGACGATCGTCCAGTCGCTGTTATTCGTCGTGCCGCTTCCCGTTACGGTCGCGCGCCAGATACGGCTTGTCGTTGGCGTCGTTGTAGAACCGTGATTGAAATCGGTCCCGGCGTTACTCGCCTCCGGATCGGTAACGGTTTTAACCACAGCATAGGACGTGCTGTACGACTGCCAATCGACTTTGTACTCGGTAATTGACGTCACGTAGATCGTGACGGTCAGCGTCTGCGTGTCGTCATCTTTCGCCTTTGCCGTCACCGTTATCGTCCCGATCGTATTCGCCGGAATGGTCACCACATAGGTCGTGTCGTCTTTCGCCGGCATGCCCCACGAGTAGTCAGCGCCGCCGGGCGTCCAGTTTGTCAGACCCGGCGTATTGGAGAGTTTGTTGCCCGTAACGGCGCCGGTCAGCATAATGGTCCGCTCGGCTGCGGCCTTGTTCAAACTCAGCGTAAAATCGCTGCTGGTGGCGGTATGCGTCTCCGCGCCGCTTGCCGCGACCGTAAAGGAATTCACCTCCGCTGTTATGAGAGGAACCTGCCACGTACCGGTCACGGCCGACAGGCTGTAGGGTTTTTCGTAATCCGGGTCGGCGCTCTGCGGCTGCAGATAGACCGTCACCCACACCTCGTCACCCACCGAAAACAGATCGGTGAGCGAGGTTTGCTTCGTCGCGGCGTCGTTATCCGTCTGGTTCGCGGAAACCTTAAAGCCGCTCAGCCGGTACCAGGCGGGGACGACCGCGTCCAGTTTACAGGTTTCGGAACCGACGTCAAACGTGTAGTCCGTATAGGCGGCCGAGCTTGTGCCGGAATCAAAGGATGCGCCGAGCGTCTGCGTGCCGACGCCGATCTGCGCGTAGCCCTTTTGCGGCGCGCCCAGCGTGGCCTTGGGGTCCTCGATAACCTGCCGGATATGCAGCGTGGAATCG
>JAISEX010000073.1 GCA_031263875.1 Eubacteriales Family XIII. Incertae Sedis bacterium
TCGACGCGAAGGTGGCGACGATAATGCGGCTGCTTTTCGTGTCCTGGAATATCCCCTCCATAACAGCGTCGAGATGGCGCTCAGACTTGGTGTAACCCGAGCGTACCGCGTTCGTGCTGTCGGAAAGCATCAGCAAAACGCCCCGCGAACCGATCTCGGCGAGCTGCTGGAAATCCATCGGATCGCCGTCGACGGGCGTATAGTCGATTTTGAAATCCCCCGTGTGGAAGATGCGCCCGACGGGAGTGTCGATCGCGAAAGCCAGCGAGTCCGCGATCGAATGCGTCATGCGGATCGCCTCGACGGAGAAAGCGCCGAGCTTCAGTTTTTGGCCCGCGCGTATCGGGTGCATGTCGGCCTTGATATTATGCTCGGAAAGTTTCGACTCGATCAGTCCGAGGGTGAGCTTTGTCGCGTAAATGGGCACCCGTATCTTTTTCAGCAGATACGGCACCGCGCCGATATGATCCTCATGGCCGTGCGTGACGAGCATGCCGCGAATGCGCTTGCTGTTCTTTTCGAGATACTCAAAATCGGGGATCACGATGTCGATCCCGTACATTTCATCATTGGGGAACGACATGCCGCAGTCGACGATAATAATATCGTCCTTAAATTCAAACGCGGTGATATTTTTTCCGATTTCATTCAGCCCGCCGAGCGGTATAATGCGCAGCAGGTTCTTGTTTTTTGCCGCCCGTGTGGTTTTCGCGGGCGCCGGCTCCTTGTGCGAAGCCGCGCGTTTTGTCGTCTTTGCGGGCCGCGCTGCCGCCGTCCGGGACGCCGTTTGCGACTGTTTTGAACGCGAAGCGCCCTGCGCAGCCGCTTTCGCGGATTTGCGCGTCGATTTTCTTAAATCGATAGTTTTTCTGATGTTTTCTGCCATATTATTCCTTGTCCTCTTTTTTAATTTCCGGCGCCGCAAGGCGGCACGCGTTACGGGATGTTATAACGCCCGTAAATAAGCGGCATTATAGCATCATTCTTATGTTATGTACTTCTTATATTTTTACGAGAAATGCCGTTCTCGTAATTTTCTCGGTCCGTTTATTCCACACGGTGCGGTAACGGTCTGATTGGTAAGGGGCGCCCGGCGCATACGAGCTGTCCTGCCGCTGCTGCGAGCGAAGCGGGTCACCTCATGCGCGCGACGGAGCGAAAACTTCCGCATCGCCGCTCCGCAATGGCCGTTCGCGAACAAATGAACGACGTTCGCGCATTATCAAGATGCTCGTTTGTTTTTTACGAAAATTATTATCCCATAATTTTCCTTGCCTCCGCCTGCCTTTTACGGATTAGCTCGCATCAAACCGCGCGTCGTTACGCTCTCATTATCCTCTCACGACGATGTTCACAAGTTTGTCCGGAACGCCGATTTTCTTAACGATTTCTTTGCCCGCGATAAGCGGCGCGACGCTCTCGCTCGCCAGCGCGTTTTCGATCAGCGCATCCGCCGTCAGTCCCGCGGCGACGTTCAGGCGCGCTTTTATCTTACCGTTTATCTGCACGGCGACTTCCACGGTGTCGAGTTCCAGCGCCTTCTCGTCATACGACGGCCACGGTTCCCCGTAGACCGACGCGGTATGGCCCGCGGCCTCCCAGAGTTCTTCGCAGATATGCGGCGTAAACGGCGAAAGCAGCAATATCAGTGTTTCCGCCGCCTGCTTCGCGAGCGCGGCGTCTGTGCCGCCGGCATCCTTCCACTTATACATCGCGTTTACGAACTCCATGATCGAACTGATCGCCGTATTGAAGTTGAATCTGCGTCCGACGTCCTCCTCGACCTTCTTTACCGCCGCGTTCATCGCGCGCGTCAGGTTTTTCGACGCGGAACCAGTCGGCGATGCGGAACCGGCCGCCGCGATAGCGAGATAATCGCCCACGATGCGGTAGACCCGGCAGAGGAAGCGGTAACTGCCCTCGACGCCCGCGTCCGACCATTCGAGCTCCTTTTCGGGCGGCGACGCAAAGAGTATAAAGAGCCGCGCCGTGTCAGCGCCGTATTTCTCGATGATTTCCTCCGGCGAAACGACGTTGCCGAGCGACTTGGACATCTTCGCGCCGTCTTTCAGCACCATGCCCTGCGTCAGCAGCTTCGTAAACGGCTCCGCCACCGGCGACCAGCCGATATCGCAGAGGAACTTCGTAAAGAACCGCGCGTAGAGAAGATGGAGGATCGCGTGCTCCACCCCGCCGATATACTGGTCGATCGGCATCCAATACTTCGCCTTGTCCTTATCGAATATTTCGCCGTCGTTACGCGCGTCGCAGTAGCGCAGGAAATACCACGACGAGTCCAAAAACGTGTCCATCGTGTCGATTTCGCGCTCCGCAGGCCCGCCGCAGACGGTGCAGACGGTATCCCGGAACGATTTGCTCGTCGTCAGCGGGGATTCCCCCTTGCCGGAAAACTCGACATCCGTCGGCAGCAAGACCGGCAGGTTTTCTTCCTTTTCGGGGACCCAGCCGCAGTTCGGACAGTGGATCATGGGGATCGGCGTCCCCCAGTAACGCTGGCGCGATATCAGCCAGTCGCGCAGCCGGAAATTCACCGACCGCGTCCCGATGCCCGTGGTTTCGAGATGCTCGATGATATCCGCGATGGCTTCCTTATTGTTCTTCCCGTTGAATTCGCCGGAATTGATCATCGTGCCCTCGGCGACAAAGGCTTCCTTCAGATCGTTCACGTCGATAGCGGGATCGCCCGGATCAACGACTGGAATGATCGGGAGCTCATATTTTACGGCAAACTCGAAGTCGCGCGTATCGTGGGCGGGCACCGCCATTATCGCCCCCGTGCCGTAATCCATCAGCACATAATTCGCGATATAGATCGGCACCTCGGCCCCGTTCAGCGGGTTGACGGCGTATCTGCCGATAAACAGCCCCTCCTTTTCGAGCGTCGTGGAATTCCTGTCGATATCGCTGAGATACTGCAATTGCGCGAGAAATTCGGTGACCGCGGCCTCGTGATCCGTGCCGTCCGTCAGCTCCTTCACATAGGGATGCTCCGGCGCAAGCACCATGTAAGTCACGCCGAAAAGCGTGTCGGGACGCGTCGTAAAGATTTTGAGCTTCTTATCGCTGTTCGTTACCGGAAAATCGACTTCCGCGCCCGTACTCTTTCCGATCCAGTTTTTCTGCATCGTCTTGACTTTCGCGGGCCAGCCATCGAGCGTGTCGAGGTCGGCGAGCAGCCGGTCCGCGTAATCCGTGATTTTCAGATACCATTGATCCAGATCGCGTTTTCCGACAGCGGAACCGCACCGCTCGCAGCAGCCATCCACGACCTGCTCGTTCGCGAGCACGGTTTCGCAGGACGGGCACCAGTTCACGGGATTCTTCTTCTTATACGCGAGGCCGTTTTTATAAAACTGAATGAAAATCCACTGCGTCCACTTGTAATAGCCGGGGTTGCACGTCGCCACCTCGCGGTCCCAGTCATACATAAAACCGAGCTGCTTCTGCTGGGTGCGCATCTCCTTGATATTTTCCTTCGTCCAGATATACGGATGGATGCCGTTTTTGATCGCGGCGTTCTCCGCGGGAAGCCCGAAAGCGTCCCAGCCCATCGGGTGCAGGACGTTGTAGCCCTTCATCACGAGGAAACGCGCGGCGACGTCGCCGATGGAATAATTGCGCACATGCCCCATATGGAGCTTGCCCGACGGGTACGGGAACATTTCGAGCAGATAATATTTCTCCTTATCCGCCCGTTCCCCGGTCTTGAACAGCGCGTCCCGCTCCCATACCGCCTGCCACTTTTTCTCGATTTCGCTATGCTCGTATTTTTTCATCATTCGTCTACCATACTTCTCCTTGCCGTTTCGCGGCGCAAATTTGCCGATTATTTTAAGGGCGCATGGGGCACTGCGTGCCCCACCGGGCTATCCGCTTGTATCTTTTTTGCCTGCGGCAAAAAAGGATACCGCTTCTATCCCTTGCGCACGCCTTCGCTTCGCTCCGGCGCCCTTTTAATCTAGTCCATTTTATAAAATACTATTATTACTCATCAAACTCCACAAAAACCCCGTCACTCCACAGCTTCTCTATCTGGTATTTGTTCCGCTGTTCGTCGAGGAAGAGATTGACGATAACATCGCCGTAATCCGCGAGCACCCAGCCGGAAGAAGGCTTTCCCTCCATGCTTTTTGGCTCGATCCCCCCGGCGGAGAGCTGCCGGTCCACCTCCTGCACGATCGTGTCGAGCAGCCTCACATTCGACGCCGTCGCGTTGACGAAAAAATCCGCAAACGACGACAGGCCCGAAATATCGATAATGACGATATCCGTCCCGTGCTTATCCGCTATTATTTTCGCGATTCTCTTTGCAAAATCCATTTAACCTCCCTCTCCGCGAAGCCACGCAATGGCCTCCCTGCTGTCACGCGAGCTCTTATAGCCGCTTTTTTTAACATACTTCTCAAGTTCCGTCAGCACCGCGAGGGCGCAGCGGTTCAAATCCGTTTCCGCGAGCTTCCGCAGCTCGTCTACTTCCGCGTAATTCCGGCCCGGCGCAAGCGTATCCGCGATAAACACGATCGTCTCAAGCCGGCTCATATGAGCGCGGCCCGTCGTATGATACCGTATCGCGTTCAAAATATCCGCATCGTCGATACCGAACTCAGCCTTCGCCGCTTCCGCCGCAAGCGCCCCGTGCCGCAGATTGTTTTCGGCGCCGCCCGAGCTGTCCTTGCAGTAATCGTGCAGCAGCGCCGCAAGCTCCGCCTTGTGGCGATTCTCGCCGTAGCGGTCAGCTAATTCTCCCGCAAACCGCATCACGCCCTTCGTGTGCTCCCACCGCGCCGCATCTTCCTTTGCCCGCACGAGCAGATACCGCCGCGCGTCCTCCGGAACGAGATAACGCAGGCTGCCGCCATTCGTCAGCCGCTCCCTGATATCCGATGACGATAATTCCATATCGGAGCTTCCGATCAGGCGGATATTCGCCCCGTACCGCTCCCGCAGCGCCGCCGCGTACCGCTCCACTTTTTCATGCGCGCCGCCGGCATAACCGGGCCTCACCCCGACGATTATATCAAATTCGGCGAGCAATTCGGCGGCGAGATGCCATTTTTCCATCATCAGGAACATGTCCGTCCCGAGGATAAACGCCAACCGGTCGCCGGCGAGTTCCCCAGCCGCGCCCGCGCGCAATTCCCGCAGCGAATCGATGGTGTAACTGACGCCGCCTCGTACCAGCTCCACGTCCGTTTGCGCGAAATATGGATTGCCGCGCAACGCGAAACGCAGCATCGCCGTGCGCTCGTCGTCCGGCGAAACCCGCGCGTCCCGCTTAAACGGCTGTATATATGCCGGCATAAATAGCACACGCGACAACCCCGCCTGCATCCGCGCGTTTTCCGCAAGCAGCAGATGGCCGGTATGCACGGGGTCAAAACTGCCACCGAGCACGCCTATTTTCATATTTTACTCCATTTATTCCGAAAATAAATTTTCAAATTTCGTTTCTTTCCGTATAATTTTAAATGTGGGCGCATTTTTGG
>JAISEX010000079.1 GCA_031263875.1 Eubacteriales Family XIII. Incertae Sedis bacterium
GCACATCGAGGAGCGCAGGGCTTCAGCCCGTGGCGCTCTACCGTGCGCAAGCATGTGCGCCATTCCAAGCCGCCATTGCAACGTCTGTCAGTCTGGTCGGAGCCGCAATGTTCACTCCCTGCGGTCGCTCACTCCTTCGCTCGCGGCGCTTGCATGGGATCAGACTCGGCTTGGCCTCGCAGTCCGCTCCTTTTCATCGTCACTACTGCAGACAGACGCGCCATGGTAACGGCGCTTGGTTCCGCAGCTCTCGCAATCACCGCGCCATCGTCCCGGTTACGACTCTTCGCCCCGGCTGTAACGGCGCTGCCTTGTCATTTGGGGCAGCAGCGTGGAATGACGGGGACGGCATGAGGATGGGGCTTGCGCCGGATTTTTGCCCGCGCGGGTTTTGTGTTTGGGTGAGAAACCTGTTCGCCGTGGTAGGACGGAGGTGTTGTGTTCTTTTCTCGCCTTACCGCGCAAGGGATCGGAGGGGTGCGGCAGCAGCCACGGCGCGGATACAGCCGCAAACGGGTGGAGCCGGAGTTAGACTAGCGAAGCAACCGCACAGTCGAAGCGCTCGTCCTACGCGCCGGGGCCGGAGTGAAGCGGAGCCCCGCAGAGCCCGGTGGGGCAGCCGCACTGTTATATTCGATTTGCGTCGAATGACAATATTTTCCATTAAGTAAAATCCGATGCTGTCAATTGAGGCTGCTCCATGCGCCCCCACATACACATCCTCGCTGATATGATAGAATAGTGCAAGACAAAAATGTAGCAAGAGATTTACGCAGGATTTTGGAGGAGAGCATGACCCAGGATTTTATGCCGCTTTTGTTTGCGGCCGACATCAATGTATACAGCGTGGCGCGGGCCTTTCACGAGAAGTACGGCGTGCGCTCGACGGTTTACGGCAAGGCGGCGCGGGGGCCGTGTTCGGATAGCGCGATCATCGATTATACGAGCGTGGAGGGCGCGGATATGCCGGAGACGATCCTGCGGCTCGTAAACGGTTTTGCGGCGGCTCACGCGGATAAGAAGATACTCGCGATCGGCTGCGGCGACAGTTATGTGCGTTCGCTCTGCGAGAAGAAGGGTGAATTCGCGGCGAACGTCGTGGCTCCGTATGGCGACGTCGGCCTTATCGAGGAGCTTATCAACAAGGAGACGTTTTACGCGCTCTGCGAACGCGAGGGCATCGATTATCCCGACACGTTTATCCACCGGAGCGGTATGGCGGCGGATTGTGAGCTGCCGTTTGACGGCCCGTTTATTATCAAGCCGTCGAATGGGGTGCAGTATTGGATGTTCCCTTTCGAGGGGCAGGACAAGGTCTTTAAGGCGGATACGCGCGCGCAGGCCGCGGCCATTCTCCAGAGGATATACGCGTCCGGCTACAGTGACAGCGTCGTGATCCAGAATTTTATACCCGGCGACGATTCCTATATGCGCGTGATAACGTGTTACTCCGACCGGAACGCGCGGGCGCGCATGACGTGCCTCGGCCACGTGCTGCTTGAGGAGCATACGCCGCACGGCATCGGGAACCACGCGGTTATTATTACCGAGCATGACGCGGAATTATCGCAGCGTTTCCGGCGGCTGCTCGACAGCGTGGGTTATACGGGCTTTTCCAATTTTGACATCAAGTATGACATGCGTGACGGCAAGTACAAGGTCTTTGAGCTGAACGCCCGGCAGGGCCGCAGCAATTATTATGTAACGGGCGCGGGCATGAACGTCGCCGAGTTGCTCGTGCGCGACCGGATCCGGGGCGAAGCGCTTGAGGACGTCGACGTGGCGAACGAGTCGCTGTGGATGGTGGTGCCGCGCGGCGTGGCGCTGAAGAATATCGACGAAAAATACGCGGCGGATATAGGCCGGCTGATCAGCGAGGGGAAGTACACGAGCCCGCTGCTCTACGGGCCGGATAAGGGCGTTATACACCGGCTGAAGATCCTCAAAAACCGGCTCGAGTACGGCGCTAAGTTTAAGAAATATTATCACAGGTGATTTTTATGCGTAACACACCCACACACACACTTTCTGAATACGTCAAGGCGCTGGAAGCTGCCGGCGTCACGGTAACGGGCGGCGCGGGCGCTGATCCGGCGATCCTCTCGGTCACTTACGATTCGCGCGAGGCGGCGCCGGGCTGTCTCTTTGTCTGCAAGGGCGCGCATTTCGATACCAAATATCTCGATGATGCAATCGCCGCGGGAGCCGCCGCGTACGTTTTTGAACGCGGCTTTGACGCGGGCGGGCGCGGCGCGGGTCTGCCTTCGATCGAGGTTTCCGATATGCGGCGGGCGCTTGCCGTGATAGCGAACCTCTTTTATAACGAGATGTGGCGCGGCCTGCACATTATCGGCATTACGGGAACCAAGGGGAAATCGACGACGGCGTATTACGTCAAGTCGGTGCTCGACGAGTGGCTGGAAAAGACGGGGCGGAAGCCCTGCGCGATCCTGTCCGGCATCGACGTCTACGACGGAATTATCTGCGAGGAATCGCACCTGACCACGCCGGAAACCTTCGAGCTGCACCGGCATTTCGCGAATGCCGTGGATTCCGGCATCGAATATCTCGTGATGGAAGTGTCGAGCCAGGCGCTGAAATACGAGCGGACGCGCGGCGTCACGTTTGCGGCCTCCGCTTTTCTGAATATCGGCACCGATCATATCAGCCCGATCGAGCATGGGGATTTTGAGGATTACCTCGCGGCCAAACTGCGCATATTCGCGCAGTCGCGCACCGCCTGCGTTAATCTGGACATGGACGAAGCGGGGCGCGTGCTAAAAGTCGCGGGCGCGGCCGAAAACGTCGTCACCTTCGGTGAGAACGAAGCCGCTTCTCTGCGCGCGGAGCATATCGTTTCGTCGCGCGAGGGAATTTCATTCGACGTGCTGTCGGCGTCGGGCGAACGCGCGGCTTACCGGCTGGGCATGACGGGCCTCTTTAACGTGAGCAACGCGCTTGCGACCATCTCGATTACGCGAAGCCTCGGCGTTCCCGAAGAATGTATCGTGAGCGGTTTGTTTAAGGCGCGGTCCGCCGGCCGCATGGAGGTTATCGCGGACGGAGAGCGGACGATCATCGTCGATTACGCCCACAATCAGATGAGCTTTGAGGCGCTGTTCGCGTCGGTTCACGCGGAATATCCCGGCAGCAAAGTCGCGATAGTCTTCGGCTGTCCCGGCAAAAAAGCCCTCGGCCGCCGGCGGGAACTCGGCGAGATCGCGGGCCGGAATTGCGACTTCTGCATACTGACGGAGGAGGACGCGGGCGAAGAACCGGTTCTCGACATCTGCAGCGAAATCGCCGAGCATGTGAGCGCGCAGGGCTGCCCCTACGAGATCATCGAAGACCGGGAGGCGGCGATCGCGCGCGTCCTCGACATCTGCCGCGGCGATTACGTGATCCTGATCACGGGCAAGGGGCGGGAAACGCGCCAGAAACGCGGCATCCTCTATATCGACACCCCCTCGGACATCGACTACGTGGAGGCCGCGCTGAAACGGGCGTGACGGGGTGATTTATGCGGGCGCATGGGGCACTCAAAATGACTTTGTACGCAATCGCGGGACAATCCTCTGCGGCGAGCATTTACAAAAATAGTTTCGTGTTTTGAGTGCCCCACCGGGCCTTCCGGGGCTCGGCCGCTTCGCGGCTGCTATCGCACCCCTCCAGTCCCGTGCGCGTCGCCTCCGCTCGTTCCTCGCTCCGGCTCATTTGTGCGGGCAAAGCCCCCCGACACGTCCGTCCTACTACGGCGAATTAGTCTATCACGAAAATCAACAGCAAGGAGCGAGATACGTAAAATAACGTAAGCCCCACTCCCGCGCCGTCCCCCGGCTCCTCTGTGCGAGAAAAGCCCTCAACACGCCCATCCTGCCAACGGCGTCCCCGTTTCTCACCCGTACCCCAAAAACACACGGGCGAAAACCCGACACACCCGTCCTCCCCCGTGCCGTCGTCCTTTTTTCCTGCCCCAAACCCCCAAAACCAAAAAATTTTTATTTTTTTCATCTTTAAACTCCCACAAAAGTGGGCATCTGTATTATAATAAAATAACAAGTAGCAAACGCGAACACGAGAAACTGCGGCGTAGAGCCGCATGGAACCCGCACAATTCGCGCGCAAAGGGGAATATGCACAAAAACGTAATTATAAAACCAAACACCTTCCATATCCAGGGGGGGGGGGCATGGCAATCTAAGAG
>JAISEX010000106.1 GCA_031263875.1 Eubacteriales Family XIII. Incertae Sedis bacterium
CGCACGTTGCCCGGCCAGGAATAACTGTGCGCGAGTTTGATAAGCGCGGGCGAGAAGCTCTTGTTCGTCCCGTACAGCTTGTTGCACATGTAGGTGTAATGCCGGATCAGCGGTTCTACGTCCGCCGCTCGTTCACGCAGCGGAGGGATGTTGATCGAGATGGTGTTCAGACGGAAAAATAGGTCCGAGCGGAAGCGCCCGGAGCGGGTCATGCCGATAAGCCCCTTATTCGTTGAGGCGATGACGCGCACGTTTACGTGGATAAGTTTCGTGCCGCCGACGTGGTAGAACTCGCCGCTCTGCAGGACGCGCAGCACCTTGGCCTGGGTTTCGAGGGGCATGTCGCCCACCTCGTCGAGCATCAGCGTGCCGCTGTCCGCGATTTCAAGCAGTCCCGGTTTGCCCTTTGCGGACGCACTCGTAAAGGCGCCGCCCTCGTAACCAAAGAGTTCCGATTCGAACAGTGACGGCGATATCGCGCTGCAGTTGATTTTGACAAAAGGCCCGCCGCGCCACCGGCTCGACGCGTGGATCACGTTGGCGATGATCTCCTTGCCCGTGCCCGATTCGCCTGTAATCAGCACCGGCACGGGATATTGCGCGATCATCACGCTGTCGTTCAGCACGGCGCGCATCGCGTCGCTCTCGGCGATAACGCTTATCGACGGCGCGCTGCTCTCCTTATTCCCCGGCGCAAACTGCTTGCCGATATTGGTTTCGGACACGTCCACCCGGCTCAGATCCGCGATGTCCGATATCCGGTTCGCGCAGGTCAGGATCAGGAAGGGTTCGCCCGAATCGTTGTAGATCGGGAAGCCCGAAATGACCATATTCCGCTTGCCGCCGATCGTCTGTATCGCCGTTATCTCGTTTTTGCTGAGCAGTATCCGCGGCGAAATGGTCGGCCGGAACACGCCCATATCCGCGAGATCGGAGAGCTTCTGCCCGACCATGCGGTCATAGGCGATGCCCGAAAACTTCTCGTAAGCCTTGTTCAGATAGAGGATATTGCCGTCGGCGTCGTCGATAAACAGCGGGTTGGGAATGTCCTCGAACAGCTCCGAGAACGACTCGGGCCGGTACTGGACGCTTTTCAGCTCCTTGATTATCGACGCGATATGCGCCTGATTATGCATGGTGACCAGATATTCGGGCCGGAATTCCCCGAGCGAAGGCTCGAAAAACCCGCGCGAGAGAGGAGTCAGCCGCAAATTATAGCTGGTACCGCCGAGTATGGCGGTGGAATTGGTGACGGATGACGAGAGTTTCAGCGACATGATATGCGTCAAAACCGCGTCGCGGTTCGCCCCGCTGAGGAACATGCGCGTCCCCTCGTCACAGGAGAACACTTCCTCGGACGCCCCGATAAAAAACGCGTATTGCAGGTATTCTTTTTTGTAATTATTCTGCATCATGCAATAATGTTACCATACCGCGCGCCCGAATAACAGCATTTTTCTCACTATTGCTCAATATTTGGAGCGAAAAACCCTCAATAATGAAGCAAGTAGTCAGATTTATCCCATAATTCTGAACCGGGAGCGGAGGGAGCGCGTAATGTCTGCCCGGTAAATCCGCCCGGCGCGATGCCGCGTAATCGTTGAAAAGAGGCGGTTTATGCGGCCTTGCGCGTAATTTTTGTGCCGCAATTCAAATTTTTCTGCCAGTTATAACGATACTGGCATAGTATTTGCTATTACTATAAGGGAGTCCGCCTGAGAGGAATCGGGACGTAAAGCGTGGCACATTGCCAAAAAAATGTTGCAGAAGGAACTTTGTATACGGCCCGCGGCCGAGGGGCGCAGGGAGGGCGTACAAAGAGATGTCCAAAGGAAGGCCGGTCATTACGAAAGGAGGTCGGAAGTTTATCGGTTTCTTACTTACGTCGGAACCTAAAAGCGGAAATAAAGCGGAGGGAATGCTCATCTTCCCCGTTTAGGTTCCGGCGTAAAGCGCCGCACTATTGAGCTACTGCATTATTATCTTATCCTTGTTGAAAAATAAGAAGGAGGAAAAATTTATCATGGGTGAAATAAATCTTAACACCGCGCCAAAACAGGGCCGAAAATCCGTTATCGTGATTGTTGGCTTTATGATTTTCGCGCAGTTCTTCGGGGCCGGCAATCTGATCTTCCCGCCGTACCTCGGATTCGTCGGAGGAAGCAAGTGGATCATCGGCTTCATATTCTTCTTTATCTTTGACGCTGTCTTCGGCATTATGGGCCTCGCCGCTTCTGGCAAGTTCCCGAAAGTCGAGATCGGCGCCTATTACCGTCCGGGCAGGAAATTCATGCTCATTTTCGCGGCAATCGGCGTCTTTATCACGGTGGGATTCGTGGTCACTCCGCGCGCGGCGCTGACGTCGTACGAAGTGTTCCTCCGGCCCATTATGGCGGGCGGTTTTGAAAATCTCACGCCGACGACCGGGCTGCAGCCCGCGGCTGTCATCTTCCTTTTGGTTTATCTGGGGCTTGCGACGCTCTGCGCGATACGGCCGAGCAAAGTCGTCGATATTATGGGCAAGTGGCTGACACCGTTCCTGCTCGCAATACTCGTCGTTGTCGTTATCGTGGGTCTTGCGTCCATGTCCTCGACGGGCGTGAGGGAGGAGGCTTATCCGACTTCGTCGCCGAGCCTTGTCGCCTTCGGCGTTGCGCAAGGCTTGCAGACCTTTGACGGGCCGACCGGAACGCTTATCGCGATCATTATTATCGTCAATCTGGTCGGCAAGGGCATCACGAAGACCAGCGAGCAGACGAAGACGATTATCAAGTCCGGCTTTGTCGCGGCAATTTGCCTCGGTATCATCTATATCGGCCTGGGGCTTCTCGGCGCTTTCTATTCAAATGACACGGTTCTCATGGATATGTATGAGAATCAGGGCGGCGTTGACCAGACCTTCCTGCTGAATTATATCCTCAGCAACACGCTCGGAATGGGCGGCACGGTTATCTTCGGTATCGCTATCCTGCTCGCGACGTTTACGACGGCGCTCGGGTGCTTGAGCCTGGGGGCGGAATTCTACCGGAGCATGTCCGGGGACAAAATCAAATATACGCACGGTGTGTTCGCGTTTGCGGTTTTGGCGTTTGTCATTGGCGTTATCTGCTCGACGGCTCCGTCCGGCGTACAGGTACTGCTGAATTGGGCGCTGCCGTTCCTGCTCGTATCGGCACCGATAACGATCAGCCTCATCATCTTGAACCTGTTTAATACGCAGATCAAAAATGATAATGTCTACCGGGGCGCGGCTATCGCAGCGGGAATCTGGGGCTTTGCAAGCGGCCTCGCCTATTTCCTCGCCTTCACGATCGGCGATGGAATGGCCGACGCGGGCGCCGTCTATACCAGCGGTTGGTACACCCAGTTCTTCTTCGGCCCGTGGAACGTCATCTACACGTGGACCGGCGATCTCGGATATATTATCCCGGCCGCCGTTGGCGCCATTATCGGCGCGTTTATCAAGAAGGGCGGCTATTCGGAGCGTCCGTACCTGCGCGAACACGCGGGCGACGAAACCTTCGATTACGCGGCGCTGATGGCCAAGAAAGCTGCGGCGAAAGCGGCGCAGTGATCCGCCGGTGGTTGTATAATGAAAGCGGGGGCTGTTCCCCCGCTTTCTTGTGAACATTCGTATAATGCGGAACGTGTAAAGAAGGAGGACAATATGAGTGAAGTTTTAGATAAACTGTTTGAGGATTATAAAGACGCTCCGTGGCTGACGCATATCGAGTCGGATCCCTCGCCCGAAGCGCAGAAGAGGATGCCGGAGCTGATGAAGGAGCTGGAAGGCTACCCGATGGCGCCCGGTAACGAGCTCGATTTTCTCGACGACAGCACGCCGGACGGCATAACGCGCGAGGACGTTGACGCTCCGCACGGTCTGCATCTGTATCATTACGAGCCGCAGGAGAAGAACCCCAAGGCCGACGGCAGGATCATCTACTACGTCCACGGCGGCGGTTTTATGCGCGGCAACGAATACTGGTGTCGTTTTAACGCGATCCATCAGGCGAAAAATCTCGGCCTTCCCGTCTATGCGTGCGAATACCGTTACACGCCCGAAAATAAATACCCGAAGGGCGTCGACGACGTGGAATGGGGCTGGAACTATCTCGTGAACGATCTCGGCTTTGACCCGAAAAAGATCATCATTACGGGAGAATCGGCCGGCGGGACGTATGAGATGGCGCTGATGCTGCGGCTCAAGCGTCAGGGCCGGGAATTGCCGTCGGCAGGCTGCGTCTGCATGTCGGGATTCCTCGACTTCGCGGCCGAAAGCCCGTCCTATACGCTGAACCAGGGCATCGACCCGCTGTTCTCGATCGACTTCAGCGAAACGATGATGTTCTATCTCGATGACGCCTCGATGTCGCACGAGCCGGAGGTTTCGCCGAAATACGGCGATTTTACGGGTTTTCCCGAAACGATATTCTTTGCGGACGACACGGAGGTCTTCGTTTCGGACGCGCTTATCGGAGCGGACAAGCTGCACAAGCTCGGCATCCGCACCGAGGCGTATATAACGCACGGGCTTACGCATTGCTATGCGTTCGAGATGCCGGAACTGCCCGAATCGGATACGTGCTACCGGCTGATGCGGGAGTTTTTGGGGCTGTAATAAGATAATATTTTTGAATAAAAGAGCGCGCGGGTAAACGGGGGACGGCATGGAGATAGCGCTCGCGCCGTGTCTTCGCCCGCCTTTTGGATGTGGCTGACGCGAGAAATCATGACGCCGTAGAGGGGACGGAGGTGTTGTGTGTTTGCCCGCATGTTTTCGCGCAAGGGATAGGAGGGGTGCGCAGCAGCCGCGAAGCGGCCGGAGCGAAGCGCAGCCCTGGATAGCCCGGTGGGGCTCCGCCCCATGCGCCCACACGAAAAAATGTCCGTCAAGTAAAAATCTTGACAATCGTTATTTTCGCCGTCGGGCGGTAAGGCTACAGAACCCGCACGCTGATCACGCCTTCAAAGTCGAAGGCTTTTCGTATCGCGGCCTCATTGATCTCGTTATCGACGTCTATTATCGTGTAGGCGTTGTCGCCGTTGCTCTTGTTGATCAGCTTGCTGATATTCACGTTCATCTCGGCGAGGACGCCCGTGATCTTTCCGAGCATGGACGGGATATTGCGGTTGAGAACGCAGATGCGCGACACGGTCGACTTCGGCCCCGGCGTGGTCGTGGGGAAGTTGACGGAGTTCTCGATAATGCCGTGTTCGAGGTAGTTCATGGTCTGCCGGACGGCCATAACAGCGCAGTTTTCCTCCGATTCCTTCGTTGACGCGCCGAGATGCGGGATCAGGATCGCGCCGTCGGTATCGAGAAGCTCGTCCGTCGGGAAGTCGGTCACATAGCGCCGCAGCTTCTTTTCCGCAAGCGCGCGCTTCACGTCCGCGCCGACGACCAAACTGTCGCGCGAAAAGTTCAGCAGCGTGGCCTTGTTCTTCATCGCGTCGATAATTTCATAATTAAACATTCCCTTTGTCTGCTCCATCGCGGGCACATGTATCGTGACGAAGTCGCAGTGCGGCAGCAGGGCGGGCAGCGACTCGTAGAGCCGCACGGACGGCGAGAGATCGTGCGCGTTTTGCACGGAGATATACGGGTCGTAGCCGACGACCGTCATGCCGAGATCCTTCGCGGCGTTCGCCACCATAACGCCGATGTAACCGAGGCCGACCACGGCGAGCGTCTTGCCGCGAACCTCCTCGCCGGCGAACCGCGCCTTGTTTTTCTCAACATTGTCGACGTGGAAATTGAGCGAGTTGACCCAACCGACCGCGTCGATCACATTGCGCGACGACATCAGCATAGCTGTCAGAACGAGTTCCTTCACGGCATTCGCGTTCGCCCCGGGCGTGTTGAACACGACGATGCCCTTCGCGGAACACGCGTCGATCGGAATATTGTTGGTGCCCGCGCCCGCGCGCGTGATCGAGAGCAGATTCGGGCCGAATTCCATCGAATGCATATCCTGGCTCCGCACCAAAACAGCGGCAGCCTCGGAAAAATCCTCGGTCTTTTCGTAGGAATCCGTAAAAAGATTGACGCCCTTCGGCGATATTTTGTTCAGCAACGCGACTTTATACATCGACTATTCTCTCCGTTCATCATAATTCATCACACATTTATTCTAATTATAATACCATTTATAGCACTCATTTGTCAGGCGGCGCTGGCAAAACGCGAGGTTGCTTGGCGGGAATGGTTCTGTTTTTCGGGCGCATGGGGGCACTCAAAACGATTTTGTCAATAATCTGCAGGATAGTATTACGCGAATATTTATAAAAATGACCTTTTATTTTGAGTGCCCCCACCGGGCTCTGCGGGGCTTCGGCCACGGCGCTAACGACAAGCGCGAGAAATGCGGAGCGCCGCGTTTCCAATTAATGAAATTTCCTTGCGTCCGCGTCCGCGCCGCGGCTGCTTCGCACCCCTCCGATCCCGTGCGCGGGACATGCGCGAACTTCCGTGCCGTCTTCACACCGTCTGTCAGTACGGTTCCAAGCCGCGACCTTGTGCGAGAAAGCCCATAACACGCCCGCCCTACTACGGCGTTCCCGTTTCTCGCAAACGTAACAAAAAGAACGAGAAAAAACCCAACATGCGCCCCTCAATCTGCCGTCGTCCTTCTCATCGCCATTTCCGGGCGGCAACGGGCGGCAGAATGCCGCCCCTACGTTTTTCCAGGCGGTGATTTTAGCGGCTATGCCCCGGAATCCAAAATAACGGTCACCCGCAAGCGCAGCGAAGCGAGTCCACGCAAGTTCCCAAAGTCCGTGAACAAAATCGCAAGGAATGCGCATTTTGCGCCCGCAGCTAGCATAGGGAAACATCATCAATTGAACTTGAGCAAACGCCATACCCGAACAAAACCGCCCGGTATAACATTCCCCGACTACGGCAAAAATCCCCCACACTGGGGAAGGAGCCGCACATCTCTGCGCGGCCCCCATTCTCCTCATGCGAAATATGCTTTGTTTAATTTGGCTTAGCTCACCCAAACCCCATTTGCTTTAAATGAATAAACTTTCCCGCCGATATTCCGTTTCCCCGTCAGCATTTTGCCATTGCCGGAAAGGTAGTACCAATTCCCGTCGGTGTCTTTGAGCCATTTGGCTGCAACCATCGCACCGTTACCTTTAAGATAATACCAACTGCCGTCGTCCTTCACCCAGCCGGTTTTCATCGCGCCGTTTCCGGCGAGATAGTACCATGCTTTGTAATCGGTATCGTACAGCCAACCCGTCTGCATAATGCCATCCGCGTTCAGGTAATACCACGCCTTGCCATCATGGATCCAACCGGTTTGCGCGACGTTGT
>JAISEX010000107.1 GCA_031263875.1 Eubacteriales Family XIII. Incertae Sedis bacterium
GTCGTCACCGTGTCCGGGCGCTATTACGCGATGGACCGCGATAACAGATGGGAGCGCATCGAGAAAGCTTATGACGCTCTGACGCTCGGTAATGGCCGGCACGCCGAAAGCGCGGAAGCCGCGATTCAGGCGTCGTACGACCGCGGTGAAACCGACGAATTCGTGCTGCCCGCCAATATCTATCCACACGGCGGGAAGGCCGTAACGATCGCGGATGGGGATTCCGTGGTCTTCGCGAACTTCCGGCCCGACCGCGCGCGTGAGCTGACGCGGGCGCTGACCGAACCGAAATTTGAACACTGCCCGCATGATTTATACTTCGTCACGATGACCGAGTACGACGACACGCTGGCGAACGTTCACGTCGCGTATCCGCCCGAAACGATAAAAAATACGCTCGCGGAATATATATCGTCGCTCGGCATGCGGCAGCTTCATATCGCGGAAACCGAGAAATACGCGCACGTCACGTTCTTCTTTAACGGGGGGCTCGAAAAGCCGTATTCCGGCGAGGAGCGCATACTCGTCCCCTCGCCGAAAGTCGCGACGTATGATTTGAAACCTGAGATGAGCGCCTTTGAGGTGACGCAGCGCGGTATCGCGGAAATCGAAGCGGAGTCGTTTGATCTTATCGTTTTGAATTTCGCGAATATGGATATGGTCGGGCATACAGGCGTTATCGATGCCGCCGTCAAAGCGGTGGAAGCCGTGGATGCCTGCGTCGGCTCGATAGTCGCTGCGGTCTCTGGTGCCGGCGGCCAGCTCTTGATAACCGCCGATCACGGGAATTCCGAGAATATGCTGACACCCGACGGCCAGACCGTTACCGCGCACTCGACGTATCCCGTGCCGCTCGTGCTCGTTCGCGCCGACGATGATGGAATGACGCTCGCAAGCGGCGCGCTTTCCGATATCGCGCCCACCCTGCTCGACATGATGGGGCTGCCCCAGCCAGCCGAAATGACCGGGCACAGCCTTCTTATCCGGAAATAGGGTTGCGACGAAATTAACGAAACAATAGATTTTGTGGTTTCATATGCCGATCAGATTGAACCGCATCCCAATATTCTCCATCAGATGCAGTGTTTTTCGCAAATTTAACTGCTTTGCAGTGATTCGCAATTGCGTTCAGGAGTTTCCCGCGTCCTTAAACACAGCGATAATCTGTTCGGCGGCCTTGATGCCGTCTATCGCGGCGGACATAATGCCGCCAGCATATCCCGCGCCCTCGCCGCAGGGATACAGCCCCGCAACAGCGGCTTGCATCGTTTTTCCGCGGGGAATGCGCACGGGGGAGGAACTGCGCGTTTCCGGGCCGTAGAGTTTCGCGGAAGGCATATCGAAGCCCTCGATGCGTTTTCCGAAAGCGGGAAGCGCCTCTCTGATATCACGGACGGCAAAATCCGGCAGGCAGGCCGCAAGGATGCTGTTTTCGCCCATAAACTCACCGAGCGTTTCGGACGGAAGCAGTGAATCCTTTATACTATACGCCGCGCGTTCCCAACGCCGCTGAAATTCGACGCCCGCAAGCGGGTGCGCCGATTCAAAGTCGTCCACTCTGACGTCGACAAGAACGGCGCTGTTTGCGTACTCGCCGGAACGAGCGTTATTGCTCATGCCGTTGGAGGTGACGCCGCCGCGTTCGGATGCCGCCGCGACCACTTCGCCGCCGGGACACATGCAGAATGTATAGACGCCGCGCCCGTCAAGGCATTTACTTGACAGCTTATATTCGGCGGGAGGAAGTCCGGCTTCACTGGCCGTCATGCCGTATAATTTTTCGAAGTCCGCTCCGTACATGGCGTCGTTTATCAGCTTCTGCGAGTGCTCGATGCGAACGCCGACGGAAAACGGTTTCGGTGTAAAGCTGACGCCTTGACAGAGAAGCGCCTCGTAGGTGTCGCGGGCGCTGTGCCCGGTCGCAAGAATCACGGCGCTGGTGTCAATGCTTTCGGTATCGCCTGAGGACAGCTCGCAATGAACGCGGCATATCGCATTGTTCGCGTCCGTGTCAAAGGCGGTGAACTTCGTCGAGAAGCGTATTTCCCCGCCAAGCGAGATGATTTCTTCGCGTAATTTTTTCACGACCCCTCTCAGCACATCCGTGCCGATATGCGGACGCGCGTCCGCCGGAAGTCCGGCGCCTCCGCCCGCGCCCGCGAGCGTTTCAAGCACAAACGCCTTCCGGACGTCGCCTATTCCCGTCGTCAGTTTCCCATCGGAAAAGGCGCCGGCTCCGCCTTCCCCAAACAGCACATTCGAGTTTTCGTTTAACTCGCCCGTCTGCCAGTACGCCGCCACATCGAGCGCCCGTTCGTCCACCGGCTTGCCGCGCTCAAAGGCGATGGGCCGCAGACCGGCTCTCGCCAGTACGTACGCCGCAAATATCCCGCACGGCCCGAAGCCAATTATCACCGGACGTTTCCCTGCGGGGATTATCGCGTCGCTCATATGCTCATTGCGAGTCTTTTCATTTTCGGCCATGTGCGCATCCATACGCCCCTCACGCTTTTCCGGTGGCGGCTCCGTACAAACGACGAAAACTTCCGGAATGACATACCGGTCATCCGGCGCCGGCTCCACACGCACGCCGCGTCTTTTTGCTTTTTCGATCAGCCCGGTTCCGTCCGCATTATCGAACGCAAAGTCCACGGCGTACACAAACCGGATGTCCGATTTATCACGCGCGTCAACGGAACTGCGCGCGACACGAAAGTCCCCTATGCGCCACCCGCCGCCTGCGCGCAGCTTCTTCAGTATCTTCTGCGGGATCAGCGACCGGTCCTCGCCGATCCGCACTTTTATTTCATGAATTCTGTAATACATCGCCGCGTTTGAAATTTCCGTTTACCGATCCGCCGTTACCTGATCGCCGGAATCGTGACTCTGTGAGAAATTATAAAAACCCGCGGCTCGCGCACCCGTAATTATGCCCGTGTTCCACGCAAAGTCGAGGTTGTATCCGCCGCACGGCATATTCGACGAAATCACTTCGCCGGCGAAATACAGGCCGGGAACTGTGCGGGATTCAAAATGTTTTTCGTCAAGCTCAGAAGTTGACACGCCGCCCGCGGTGGTCTGCGCTTCCTTCCAGCCGCCCGTGCCTGATACGGGAACCTCGAACCGTTTTATCGTATCGGCTATCCGCGCGGCTTCTTCTGCTCTCTGCTCCGCGCCGCTCTCAAAACTACCCGCCTCTGCACCAATATCACCGCTCGTATCTTCCGGATCTTGCACTGCCGCGTTCGCTTGGGATTCGCCGTTCGCGTTATTCTCAGGATCGTTCCCGCCCGCGCAAACACGCTTTGCCTCACGCTCCGAAGCGCCCGACACGCCGCCGATATACGCGGCCAACTTGTCATTCACGATGCCGCTCAGCCCAGCCGCGCCGCCGCGCGCTATCAGATCCGCGATATCGCTCTCCTTCATATCCGGCGCGAGATCGAGCGTAATGGCGGCCTCACGAATGACGCCTTCGTCGATTTTATACCGGTTGTAGGCGGCGCTCAGATCGAAGATGCAGATGCCCGAAAGCGCCCTGTCCGTAAACTGCACTTCGCCCGCGCTCTCCGCGGCACGCTCCCCGTTTACCGTGAGTAAAGCGTTTGCCTTGACACGCACGCCCTTTAACGCCGACATCTTTTTCAGGACGTCGTCGCCGTATTTCAGCATGGTCAGCGACGGCAGTATCATATCCACGGACAGCCCGAAGCCGCGCGCGAACGTAAAGCCGGCGCCCGTGCTGCCGTACTGCGGGCCGGCCTTTCCGCCGGTCGCCACTATCACCTGCGCGGCGCTGAATTCTTTTGCCTGCGCGGTAATAATGAAATCGTCGTTTGCGCCGCGGCGTATGCCGGTAACCGTAGTTCCGAGCAGAAATT
>JAISEX010000116.1 GCA_031263875.1 Eubacteriales Family XIII. Incertae Sedis bacterium
GGTTATGCGTATTATAAGGTTCGGCCAGCCGAGCAGCGAAAACAGCAGCAGGGCGATGACCATCACAAACATCAGAAAACTCGTTCCGCAGCGCGGATGCAGGGTTTCGTAATCTTCGCAGTTTTCGGGCGTCAGCTCCTTGCCGCCCTCGTAGCAGTGAATGCACTGATGCTCCGCTCCGTGGAATTGGAACACCATTTTGATGTCCTTCATGCGCGAAACAAGCAGGATATACAGGACAAAGAGCAGTATGCGGAACACGCCTTCGATAAGATTCAGCGCGATCTTGTTCTTGACCCAAATGCCGAAAAAATCGACGATCCACGTCGGCGCGATAATAAAGACGCCGATCGTAAACGCAAGGGAAATGACGACCGCGGATATAAGCGTCAGCGTCAGCGGCGCTTTTTCTCCGAAGCGGGCCTCCAGCCACCGCGTAAAGCGGCCGCCCTCGGCGGATTCTTTCGCTTCGCTGGCATTACTCTCGCGCGCTTCGTGAGATGCCATTACAGCTTCCGTGTAATCACTTCCGTGCGCTTCGTGAGGCGCGGTTACCGTTTCCGTGTAATCGCTCCCGTGTGTTTCGTGAGATTCCATTACTGTTTCCGTGTAATCGCTCCCGTGAGCTTCGTGAGATTCCATTACTGTTTCCGTGTAATCGCTCCCGGCCGACTCGTTTAGCTCTGCGGAACCGTCCGCCTGCGCCGCGTCCTCGTCCTCATCGAAATAGCCGCCCTTTTCAAGCAGTTCCGCGGAGAGCATCAGCGTGCGTATGCCGGTTACGAGCGAATTGACGAATATCATCACACCGCGTACGATTGGGATCTTGTACGCCTTTCCGCGCGACGCTAATTTCTCCGTGTGAATGTACATTGAATCGTCGGGAAGCCGAACCACGACCGCGGTACGGTCGTTGCCCTTCATCATGATCCCTTCGAGTACGGCCTGCCCGCCTACATTCGTGGGGCACGCGTTTTTTATAAATATCTTTTTAAAGTCCATAGCTATATTATACCCTTTAACAAGGCGGTTTAAACAAGTTACCTGATCTTATGAAAGATTACCCGCGCTCGTTCTCAAAAATCTTGCGTATGATCTTGATGAAATCCGCGTTGCTGCGCGTGTGCGCGATATGGTCGATAATCATCTCCGTCACTTCCTGCGTGCCGAGATTCGACATGGCGCGGCGCATCAGCCAAATGGCCTCCAGTTCCTCCGGATCCAGCAGCAGTTCCTCCTTGCGCGTACCGGACTTGTTGAGATTGATCGCCGGGAAAATGCGTTTTTCGGAAAGTTTGCGGTCGAGATGGAGCTCCATATTGCCGGTGCCCTTGAATTCCTCGAAGATAACTTCGTCCATGCGGCTGCCCGTTTCGACCAGCGCCGTGGCGAGTATCGTAATGCTGCCGCCTTCTTCTATGTTGCGGGCGGCGCCGAAGAATTTCTTCGGCTTGTGCAGGGCGCCGGGATCGAGGCCGCCGGAAAGCGTCCGGCCGGAAGCGGGCACCACGAGGTTGTAGGCGCGCGCGAGACGCGTCAGGCTGTCGAGCAGTATCACGACGTCCTTGCCGTATTCCGCGAGACGCTGGGCGCGCGCGAGCACCATTTCCGCCACTTTCACGTGATTCTGCGGAAGCTCGTCAAACGTCGAATAGACGACGTCGCCCTTTATCGACCGCTGCATGTCCGTTACTTCCTCGGGACGTTCGTCCACGAGCAGCACGATCATTTCACATTCGGGATGGGTTTTTTCTATGGTGTTGGCGATGGTCTTCAGGAGAATGGTTTTACCGGCTTTCGGCGGAGCGACGATAAGGCCGCGCTGCCCTTTGCCTATCGGCGAAACCAGATTGATAAGACGCATCGAGAGATTCTTCGGGCTGTCCTCAAGATTGATCCGCTCGTTCGGGAAGATGGGCGTCAGGCGTTCGAATTGCGGCCGGTTGATCGCGAACTTCAAGTCCTCGCCGTTGACGCTGAACACGTAGAGCAAAGCGCCGAACTTTTCCCCGTCATTGGCCTTGCGCGCGACGCCTTTGATCTTATCGCCGGTCTTCAGATTGAATCGTCTGATTTGCGCCGGAGCGACGTACACGTCATTGCTGCTCGACAGGAAATTCTCAAACCGGAGGAAACCAAAACCGCTGTCCGAAAGTTCGAGAATGCCTTCGACCTCGTACCGGTTCTTATACTTTTCGTTGTCGACCGTCTTTGAGTCGTCCTTTTCCTCTGCGTCCGGTTCCGTTTCGGCGACCTCGTCGATATCCGCTTTGGCGGCCAGCTCGTCTTCCGTAATGTCTTCCTCGGCTTCGGCGATCGCCTCTCCCACCGCGATTTCCGCGCTGTCCGGCATTGCCTCGGTAACGTCGTCGTCTTCCTCCGGCTCTGCGGCCGCGGGTTCGCGCGATATCGCCCTCGGCGCCACGGAGGATATATAACCGGGAGGCGCAAACAGCGGCGCGAAATCACCCGCGTCCTCGCTCGCTTCCTTATTATTTATCCCGTAAATAAGCACGTCGAGAAGCTGCGCCTTTTTCATTTTCTCATAGCCCTCAATATTGAACGCTTTCGCGATCTCACGCAGCTCGGCTATTTTTTTTGACCTTAGTATTGCTTCTTCCATTATTCTTCCTCTCCGGATAATTCAGATGTTATATAAAAATACTTGGATTTTAAAATTAATCAGAACGTTATTATTATATCAGGATTGCGCAGGAATGCAATACAAAATTGGCATTTCATGAATATTTTTTAGTTGAATGTTTTCCCCTAATTGGAACACTAGCCCTCCATCGCGCTGTCCGCCGCCGCGGGATCCGAGCCGGCGCCGCCCTCCGTACCGGCCGTGCCGTCGTAAATCTGCCGGAGCATCCGCTCTATTTCGGAATTATCCGCGCGCATCCAGAACCACAAGCCGTTTTTCCTCGCCTCGCCGGGAAGCGTAAATGCCTGCACCGCGTCGGCGCTCATTCCCGCCGCCTTGTCCGCGAGATAGAGCACCGCGCGCGGCGTGATCGTCGTATCGACGTTTTCCACCGCGGTCGTCGCCACCTTCGGCAGATTAAGGCCGAGCGCCCGCTTCACGGCGTTTTTCACAAACTGCTGCTGCGAGTTGACACGGCCCATATCACCGTCGGTATATCCCGGAGCTCCCGGAGAGCCCTTGCGGAACCGGAGGAACTGCACGGCATGTTCGCCGTCGAGAACCTGTTCGCCCTTTTTGAGATTGATAAAAAGATCCTGCTTCTTCGACGTATACTTCATATCTATCGGCACGTTCACCGGCACGCCGTCCATCGAATCGACGATTTTCTTCACGCCGTCATAATCGACCATCGCGTAATAGTTGATCGGTATCCCCAAAAGTACGTTATGCACGGCCTTGCAGAGTTCCATCGGCCCCTCTGTCGCCGCCGAATTTATCTTCAGGTAACCGCCGTACTTAAAGCCCTCGCGCTCGTAATAGGTGTCGCGCGGCACGGAGATCACATCGACTTTCTCCGTTTCCGGATCGAAGCTGCACAGCATAATGGTGTCCGCCAGCTTTTCGTTGGTAGTGCCGTAGAGCAGCACGTTGACGCGTTTGCTGTTGTAATATTCGGACTTGAATATGCCCTCGCCGGGTATCAAAAGGTCGAGCTGTTCTTCCGTCTTTTGCGAAGCGACGACGCCGCTTTTGCTCGCCGGCGCGGAATCGAGTAATTTAAACGCTCCGTACACGCTGCCCGTAAACAATATCAGGCAGATGGGAAACGCGATGAAAAACACCTTGCAGAAAAGTCTTTTGGGCGTCAACGGTTTCTTGGGTCTTTTTATTTTTCTCTTATTATTAGCCAAAATTATTCCTTCTTAATACTGTAAATTTCATTCATCATCTGCTCGGTCGCCGCCTTGTCGACAAAGTAGTAGGACGCCTTGTTCTTCATCTGCGCCTTGCCGGGCGTCGTCCACGTCTTTGCGTCCTCCGTGGACATGCCGACGGCCTCGCTCGCGATGCGCACCGCCAGTTTCGTCGTAATATTCGAATCGACCTCTTTGCTGACCGTTTGCGCCACCTTCGGGAAACCGAGGCCGATGCTCTGTTTAAAGGCTTCCTTCATGAACGTCTGCTGCGCGTCCACACGGCCGAGATCGCCGCTCGCGTAACCCTTTCGGAAACGCAGATACTGCACCGCGTGATCGCCGTCGAGCACCTGCTTGCCCTTCTTGATGTCGATATAGAGGTCTTGCTTTTTGTCAGTATACTTCATATCCATCGGCACGTCTATCTCTATCCCGCCCATGGCATCGACGATCTTCCGCACCGCGTTGTCGTCCAGGACCGAATAAAAATGCACCGGCACGCCCGCGAGAACATCGGAAACGGCCTTTGCCGCCGCCGTGCCCTTTTCCTCCGTCGTCTTACCGCCCGTTTCGTAGACCGAATTTATCTTCTGGAACGCGGCGCCCTTATATTCCGGCCGCTCGTAATAGGTGTCGCGCGGTACGGAGATCACGTCCACGCGCTTCACTTCCGTGTCGAAACTCGCGAGCATCATCGTATCCGTCAACTGATCGTTTTGTCCGAGAATCAGCACGTTGACGCGCTTTGAATCCCGGTACTTCTTCGCAAAATCGCTGTCGCCTCCGGCTATCGGCTTTATATCTTTCATAATATCGCCGCCGAACAAGCCGAAGAACCCGTATTTATCGACGACAAATATCCCGACCGTAAATACGATCAGGAGTATAAGAAAGAGGGGCAGGAAAACCTTCCCGAACGAACTTTTTTTCTGTGTAATTTCTTTTGCCATAGAACTAACCTGTTTGTACTCCGTAACCGCCAAGCGCCATCAGTCCGGCGCGGACGCGCAAAAGCGCACGGCTGCGGTTCGTACACATTATTTCATATTCAACTTCGACCCGCACCCAGTGGCCCTTGCGTTTTTATTGATCGCCGTACACCCTGCCGGCACGAGGGGCCGCTTACTCCGCAGCTCGCATCTCGCGTGTTTTGTCGGGCGCGCAAGAAACCGATACGCCGTAGCAGGATGGGCGGGACGCACACTTTTCTCGCCTCTCCCGCGCACGGGATAGGAGGGGTGCGTCAGCAGCCGCGAAGC
>JAISEX010000123.1 GCA_031263875.1 Eubacteriales Family XIII. Incertae Sedis bacterium
AAATCGACTACGGCGGGGTGACGGCGCTTATGACGGCCGATCTCGGTTTTGACGCGGAGACGGCTCTTCTCGCGGAGACGGATCCCCGGCTGCTGGGCGCCGATATTTTGAAGGTCGGACACCACGGCAGCAAGTATTCGACCTCGGACGAATTCCTCGCTGCGGTGGCTCCGGACTTCGCGATAATACAGTGCGGCCGCAACACCTTTGGCCATCCGACGCGCGAAGCACTTGAAAAGCTGCTTGCGAATGATATAATCGTACAGAGAAACGATCTTGACGGGGCGGTAATGTTCAATATAAAAGGCGGGAGAATCAGTGGCTACGGCACATGCGGAAAGACGGAATGCGTCACACGGTTATAGGGAGATAGAGTGCGACCTGAAAAACGGGCCGCTGGCAGACGCGCGCTGCGTCTTATTATACGGGAACGAGGCATTTCTCGCGGAGTCGTACGAAAAGCGGCTGCGGAACCTCTTTGCCGAGCCGGCGGCGGCGCTGTTCGATATTATACGGTTCGACGGCGAAACGTTTTCGGCCGACGACGTGATCGGGGCCTGCGATACGCTGCCGATGATGTCGCCGCGCCGCGTGATAACGCTTGCCGGTCTGCCGGGCGACGAACGGTCGCTCGCGGGCGAAAACGCGAAACGGCTGGCGGCGTATGTGCCGCAGATGCCGCGGACGTCGCTTTTGATAATCACGGCGGGCGCGTTTTCAAAACGTTCGGCGCTGTATAAATCCCTGCAGGAAACCGGTAAGATCTACGAGTTCGGCCGTTTGGAGCGGGCGGACGCGCGGAGTTTTATCGCGGGGCGTTTCAAGAAAGCGGGCCTGACCGCCGACGGAGCCGCGGTCGACGAGATCCTGGCGGTTTCCGGCTATCTGGATCGCGAGACGGAAGGCGACCTCTACCTGCTCGACGGCACGGTGAGCATGATCGCCGCGTACGTCGCGTCGTCGGGCGAAAATCATGTCGGCGCGGCCGACGTGCGCGTCTGCCTCGGGACTTCGGCGGAAAGCGACGTCTTTATGCTGCTGGACGCGGTCAGCTCGGGCGCGAAGGGCCGAGCGCTCGAACTCGCGCACACGATAACGTCCAAAAATGAGAGCGCGTTCAAACTCTTGTCGCTGCTCACGAGCCAGTTCGAGATCATGCTTGGATGCGCCGAGATGCGGGAGCGCGGAATGAGCTTTTCCGAGATGGCGCGCGCGCTCGGCGTCAAGAGCGAATACCGGCTGAAAAAAGCCGCGGGCTTCGCGAGCAAATATTCGGAAAAGCGGCTGCTGGAACTGATCCACCGGCTTTACCGCGTCGATTCCGACATCAAGTCCGGCGTCTATGACGAGAACCTCGCGCTGACGATGTTTATTGCGGAGATGTAGGGACGGCTAAAATTGGCTTGGGCGCATGGGGCACTCAAAATACTTTCATAAATAATCGTTGAGCAGTCCTACGCGTGGGCATTCACAAAAACGGACGCTTATTTTTGAGTGCCCCACCGGGCTATTCGCTGCAATGCCGCTTATGCCATGTCTGTCATTCCGGGCTTCGCCCCGGAACGTTCGCTGCGCTCACTCCTCCGCTCGCGTTGCTCGCTTCGCTGTCCTGTTTCACACTGCGGCTGAAGCCGCGTAAAACAGGCAATCCCCGGACCGAGGTATCTGCGTGAGCGTAGTTCGCGGCATTTCCGCTGCTATCCCTTGCGCGTCGCTCGGCATGCCTCGCTCCATCGTGCGGGCAGAGTGCGCGACACATCCGTCCTTACACTGGCGTCGTGCTTATCATACGAGCGGCAAAGCAGCGCGAGAACAGAATCAGACGCGAGCATTCTTCCTGTGCCGGCTCCCCTCATATCCCCGTACCATATGATTTTTCAAACTTATCGGTGATTAAAGATTTAGAAATTACCGCGCGGCATTCCCCGTAAGCCTTCTCACGGCGCCGAGCGCGTCCATCAGGTTGGCGGCCGGGATCACGTTGATGCCCGCCGCGTTTTGCGGCGAGGCCGCGTTCCTTTTCGGCAGGATCACGGTGGAAAACCCGAGTTTTTCGGCTTCGCGGACGATCTTGTCCGCGCCCCGCACGGGACGCAGCTCCCCGGTCAGGCCGATTTCGCCCGCCGCGAGCAGATTCCGCGGTATGGCGAAACCCTCCGCCGACGAGCAGATCGCGAGGGCGACGGCAAGGTCGGCCGACGTCCCGTCGGGCTTGAGACCGCCGGCGACGTTGACGTAGACGTCCCGCGTAAAGAGATTGACCTTCGCCTTCCTTTCGAGCACCGCGATTATCATATTCAGGCGCGCGAGATCGACGCCCAGAGGCGTCCTGCGCGGAAAGCTTTGCCCCGTCGACGCGGTCAGCGCCTGTATTTCGAACAGCAGGGGCCGGTTGCCCTCACAGACGGCCGCGCAGGCGGCGCCTTCGGCCGCGCCCGATCCCGCGCCCGCGCCGTCGAGCAGCGAGCCCGAAATATCCTTCACCTCGGCCAGACCCGTGCCGCGCATCTCGAAGGCGCCGATCTCGCTGGTGGTGCCGAACCGGTTTTTATTCGAGCGGAGTATGCGCAGATCGTGGTCGCGCTCGCCCGTAAATTGCAGCACGACGTCGACGAGATGTTCGATGATCTTCGGCCCCGCGAGCTCACCCGTCTTCGTCACATGCGCCACGATAAAGACGGGAATATCGAGCGCCTTCGCCGTCCGCATCAGCTCGCTTGCGCACGCGCGCACCTGCGACACGCTGCCCGGAGACGAATCGAGCGCCTCGGAATACATGGTCTGTATGGAGTCGATAATCAGAAAGGCGGGCGAGATTTCCGCCGCGGCCGCGAGGATCTCCCCCGTATTCGTTTCCGACATGATCATCAGGCCGTCAGGCAAATTACTTGACAGCCGGTCCGCGCGCATCCGTATCTGCGCCTCAGATTCCTCGCCCGTCACATAGAGCACGACGCTTCCTGCGCCCGCGCCCGCGACGGATATCGCCGTCTGCAATATCAACGTGGATTTTCCGATGCCGGGTTCGCCCGCGATCAGCGTCAGCGAGCCCTTGACGATGCCGCCCCCGAGTACGCGGTTCAGCTCGTCGATCCCCGTATCGATGCGGTCGCGTTCGATCGAGCCGACCTCCGACAGCCGCACGGGGCGGCCCACCTTTGCGGCCACGCCCGAAAGCGGCGCGTTCTTACTCTGCGCACCGCCGATACGTTCCTCGACCAGGCTGTTCCACGCGCCGCAGATACACTGCCCCATCCACTTGGGGCTTTCGTACCCGCATTCGTTACACACATAGACCGTCTGCGCTTTTTTCGCCATCAGTTTTCCGCGTCCTCCCTGCCGTCCGCGATAATGCCCACGGCCTTCTTGCGGGAGGCGTTGTCCTCTATTACGATCATATCGCTGTCGTCTTCCCCGATGGCCGTTATCGAGTGGGATATCCGCTTGCCGGCAATCGTCACGTCGTCGTCTTCATCGAGCGTCTTGTCAGGCATTATGCTTGGCACCGCCGCGGCGACATCGATACTCTCGTTCGCGGAGATGATTTCCGTTTCCGCCGGTTCCGGCTCCGGAAGCGCTTCCGTAATCGGGGGCAAATCGGTCTTCTTTATCTCGAACCAGAACGTGCTGCCCTTGCGCAGGGCGCTCTCGACGCCGAAATTAGCGCCGTGTATCAGCAGTATTTCCTTTACGATCGAAAGCCCGAGACCCGAACTCGTCGACCGCTGATAATTCGTGCTGGCCTTGTAATACCGCTCCCAGATATGGCGCAGGTCGCGTTTCGGTATGCCAATACCGTGGTCGCTCACCTCGCACCTGACGCAGTCGTCCTTGTCGAGCATCCGCACCTCCACCGTCCGGTCGAGGCCGCAATATTTGAAGGCGTTGCTCACGAGATTCGCGATAACCTGTTTGATGCGCGCCTCGTCCGCAACCACGACGCCCTCGCCGCGGCTGATAAAGATGAGCTTATAGCCTTCCTGCTCCACAAAGCCCGCGTAGGATTGCAGCATCGTGCCGATCGCGTCTTTCAGCGAAAACTCCGTCTTCTCAATATTGATATCGCCGGATTGCATCCGCGACACTTCGAGCAGATCAGACACGAGGCTGTTCAGGCGCTGCGCCTCGTCGATAATCACCTGCAGATGCTCCGTGCGTTTTTCGGGGTCGTTCCCGGACAGGTCGCGTATCATCTCCGCGTAGGAAATGACCATGGTCAGCGGCGTCCGCAGGTCGTGGCTGACATTCGCGATAACGTCTTTTTGCATCGTGTCCGTCTTCGCGAGTTCCATCGACGTGTAGGTCAGCGTGTCCGCAAGCTCGATTATTTCCGAATAATGCGCGCCCTCGAACACCACACCGTACTCACCGCGGCTGAGCCGGCGGGCCGATTCCGTTATACGCGAAAGCGGCGTCGTGATCCGGTTTGACAGGTAGAGCGATATGATAAACGCCAGTATCAGCGTTATTATCAAGATATAAAAGAGCTGGACCGACAGTATCTCCACCGTCGAACCC
>JAISEX010000187.1 GCA_031263875.1 Eubacteriales Family XIII. Incertae Sedis bacterium
CGAACCTGTTTCTCACGTAACCCAAAAACCGCGCGGGCCAAAACATAACGCAGGCCCCCACTCCCTGCCGTCATCCCGTTCGTTATTCCGGGGCAGTGAGCCAAAGTTACATCGTCTCATGTTCATTCATCATTTGTGTCTATCTCGTGAGTCAAATCATCAATGTCTGCTTCCTGCAAGAACCTGTCGAAGTCGGAGCTGAACAATCTGTCCTGAATAACGCGGTACTTCTTAAACTCCCCCTCAGCGTGGATTTTTGCTTCCAGAGCCGTGACTTTGCCCGCTTGGGTGAGCAAGTCCGTGCCAGATGCTTGCAGGAACAGATCGAGCCGCTGCTTCCAGTCATCCTGCGACATCGGGATTTGGCGCGTTGCTTGAAACTCCGCGAACTCCAAATAAGCCGTGACAATCCGTTCGAGTGATTGCATTTCCTGCTCACCCAGATAGTTCTTGGCTATGGTCACATCGGATTTGCGTATCTTGCCCTGAGGCGCGGCTTCCCACATGGTTAAGCCCATGTACTGCTTCTCTGCATCGGCGCGTTCCACGATTATCTCTGCCGCAGTATGGCCGTGAATGGCGTAGTGCAGTTTATTCTGCACCGCCTTGAAAAACAGAATTGTCCCTTGACCTTTCGGGTCATAGTCATAGGACAGAGCATAGATGTCAGTGATCTTTTGATAGAACTTGCGCTCGGACAGCCTGATTTCCCGGATATCTTCAAGCAGATGCTCGAAATAGGTTTGAGAGAATATTTTATCGTTTTTCAGCCGCTCTTTATCCAGAACATAGCCTCGCATAGCGAAGTCGGCCAGAATATCCGATGCCCAGGCACGAAAGCGGACAGCCTTTTCGGAGTTGACCTTGAAACCCACGGCGATAATCGCTTGTAGATTGTAATACTTGTAATTGTACGTTTTCCCGTTGGAAGCAACTGTTCGGAAATTCCGAACAGTTGAAGCCTCGTCTAACTCGCCGCTGGCAAAAATGTTGGTCAGGTGCTCGGAAACGGTGCTTTTCGACGTATCGTAAAGCGAGCAGAGGGAACCCTGCGTCAGCCAGACGTTTTCGTCGGCGACCAGCACCTCAACGCCGTCACCACCGTTCTCCTTGGAGAACACGAGGAAATCGTTGGTGCTGTTACGAATTTGGATTTTGTTGTCACTGCCCCTGTGGTTTCCAGCTTTCCTGTTGGTCATAGACACCACGCCTCCTTGCACATTCCCTGCCCAATGTTTCCTGAAGAATGTCCTCTGTTTTCTCGTGTTCCAAAAATCTCTGCGCGCGCACGCGCCATTTACACATACCCCGCGGCTTTCGGATCCTTCAGCACTTCATCGTAGTAGTTCACGGTGCGCACCGTTTTGCCGTTCTCGTCCTGATACGTGCCGGCGCTGACGATATACTTCGTTCCCGCGGAATGTTTCTCGTCGATCAGCACGGGCACCCACTTGAAATTGCCGCTGCGCTGCTTCACAAATACGCCGGGAGTGCCGGATTCGAGCGCGATGCAGGCGGCGTCCACCACCAGCCCCTTGTATTCCGAGAAGATAATGCTCGCCTCCGCGCGGCGCGTTACGGCCATGTTTTTGTAATAGCGGTCGCATTTCAGTATGATGCGGAAATCGCCGTCCGCGTCCGTGATGGAATCGATCGTCGCCAGGACAGCGGCATCGCCGAAATCGACCTTCACCGTATTGCCCGTATCGTAATGCACGCGGCTGCCGGATTTTTCGTCGATCCAGAACACGATATACCACACGTTGTCCGTCAGTTTGTAGACGGGATCGCCCGCGCGCACTTCGCCGGTTTTCAGCGAAACGCCCGCCGCGGGAACGTCTTTTATATCACCGCTTTTCAATTCGAGCATGGTTTCCGGCGTCAGTTTTTTCTCGTAACCGTCCGCCGAATAATAGACGACGCTGGTTTCCTCCGCCGCAAAATCTGTGGTGACCGCGAGATCGCCGCCCGCGGCCGCTCGCACCTTTTCGATATCGCCGTTCGCGGATTTCGCGTCCGCCTCGCCGTCCGCCGAAGCCGCGGCGCCGTCTACCGTTATGACCGTCACGCCCTTACGCACCTTCGTGCCGTCCGTCTGTTTATACGACACGCCGCCCGCGAGCTCCGACGCGTACAGCGTTTCGTCGCGGATAATAAGGACTTCCTCCGTATCGGAAACCGGCAGATTTTCATGTTCAAGCACCGTCGTTTCAAGCCCGCTGCCGTCGATCTTCGGCATCACATAGATGATGATAAACAGGCTGACCGACGCCGCGAGAAAGAGGACCAGCATGATGCCCGAGCTTCTTTTCATTGTCCGCTCCGCACTTCGTCGAGCACTTTCTTCTCGTCCTTATCGAGCGTGTCCGGCGCGCCGGACGCAAGATACGCCGCAAGCAGATCGGGCCGCCGCTCCTTCGTCAGCAGCAAGGACTCGCGAAAATTCCAGAGCCGTATTTCCTTGTGATTGCCGGAAAGCAGCGTGTCCGGCGCCGCCCGTTCCACGCCGGCCGCGTCCGTATAGACCGCCGGCCGCGTATACTGCGGATATTCGAGCAGGCCCGAATAGATGGATTCCTCGCTATGCGCCAGGTCGTTGCCGAGCGTTCCCGGAAGCATCCTCGCCACCGCGTCTATCAGCACCATCGCCGGCAGTTCCCCGCCCGTCACGATGTAATCGCCGATGGATATTTCCTCAAAGCCGTACGCGTCGAGCGCCCGCTGGTCGACGCCCTCGTAATGGCCGCAGAGTATCACCATCGTTTCTTCCGCGCTGAGGCCGGTTATAATATCTTCATTTAAAAGCCTGCCGCGCGGCGACATATAGATCATGCGCTTGCCTTCTGTCCCGATATGCTCCAGCGCGCCCGCGATCGGCTGCACGCTCATCACCATGCCCGCGCCGCCGCCAAACGGGTACCCATCTGTCTTCCGGTGCTTGTCCTCGCTAAACTCCCGGATATCCGTGACAGTCACCTCGATGATCCCCTTGCCCTGCGCCCGCGCGATCATGCTCGCATCAAGCACGCCCGCGAACATGTCGGGGAATACCGTCAGTATCTCTATCTTCATCCGCCCGTCTCCGTCAGTCCGTCGGGAAGGCTGGCCGTAATTTTAACGGGAAACCCCTCCACGTTTCGCTCAACAGCGAGAATAAACACGTCGACGAAGGGCAGCATAAACTTTCGCGTAATATTTTCCGTTTCCGCGGCGCTTTCGATAACGAGAAGGTCGTGCGCGGGATTGTCGATAATGTCGCTGACCGTGCCGAGCGCGTTACCCGACGCGTCGCATACGGACGCGCCGATCAGATCTTTTACGTAATAACTGTCCGCGTCGAGCGGAGCAAGATCGCCCTCGCGCGCAAAGACGCGGCGGCCGCGCAGCGCTTCCGCAGCGCTTCTGTCCGTCACTTCCCCCAGCTTGAGGATCGGCGTCTTGCCGGCATACCGCACCGAAACCACGGCACACGGCTGCGGGTCACCGCCCGGTGATTCTAAAAAAAGCTCCCCTACTCCGGCGAGGCGTTCCCGTTCGCCGGAATAATGGTAAAGCTTTAATTCGCCTCTGATGCCCGCGGCGCCGGAGATTTTACCTATTTCAATAAGTTCGTCAATCAAGAATCTCTACGTTTACGCGCTTGTTCTCGCGCATCGCGACCGCCTTGACAACGGAACGGATAGCCTTTGCTATGCGCCCCTGTTTACCGATAACCTTCCCCATGTCTTCTTCGGCGACTCTCAGTTCGATCACCAGCTCGCCGTCATTTTCGACGAGCCTCACATCGACCGCATCCGGATTATCGACGAGGGACTGAGCTATGGTTCTTACGAGTTCTTCCATGCTTTGCCTCATTTCTGTGTTCTACTCGATCACGCCGTTTTTCTTGAGCAGCGCCTTGACTGTGTCCGTGGGCTGCGCCCCGTCCGACAACCATTTCTTTACCTTCTCGCCATCGACCTTGACTTCCGCCGGCTCTTTCAACGGATCGAAATAGCCGAGCTCCTCGATGAACTTGCCGTCACGCGGGCTTCTGCTGTCGGCGACGACGATTCGATAAAAAGGTTTCTTCTTCGCGCCCATTCGCTTCAATCTGATTTTTACTGCCATTCTGTCCTCCTGTACACTGTTTATAATAATTATCTCTTGTGATAACTTATTCTGACCTGGGTACCTCTACAAACTCCTGCCGCACGCCTTTGCCGCGCATTTCACCGCGCTTCTTCGGCAAAAATCCTCAAAATACCACCAGTATTCCTGCGTTTTTTGCCTATGAATCGCGGCAAACTTCACGACAAATCCGCACAACATGAGTTTTTAGAGGCACCCAATCCTTACATGTCGGGGAAATTCGGAAGCCCCCGTATGCCGCCGCGTTTTCCGGGACGCATCGCCTGTTTCATCAGTTTCCGCGTTTCGTCATAACGCTTGATAAGGTTGTTGATCGCCGACACCGGCTGGCCCGCGCCCGCCGCGATGCGTTTGCGCCGACTCGCGTTCAGGATCGCCGGCTCGCGCCGCTCCTCGTTCGTCATGGACTGCATTATCGCCTCCATGCGGACGAAATCCTTCTCGCCCTGTTCGATATCTGCGCTCTTCATCTTGCCGCCCATTCCGGGCATCATATCCATGATCTTCGCGAGGCCGCCCATCTTCTTGATCTGCCCCATCTGGTCGAGGAAATCTTCCAGCGTAAACTCGTTTTTGCGCATCTTGCGCTCGAGTTCTTCGGCCTTCGCGTCGTCGTAATCCTCCTGCGCTTTCTCGATCAGCGTCATCACGTCGCCCATGCCGAGGATCCGCGACGCCATGCGCTCCGGATGGAAGGCTTCGAGCGCGTCGAGTTTTTCGCCGACACCGATAAACTTGATCGGCTTGCCCGTTACCGACTTCGTGGAGAGAGCCGCACCGCCGCGGCTGTCGCCGTCGAGCTTCGTCATGATAATGCCGTCCACGCCGAACGAATCGTTAAATCCAACGGCGGCGTTTACCGCGTCCTGCCCCGTCATGGCGTCCACGACCAGCAGTATCTCGTGCGGGCGCAGATGCTTTTTCAAGTCGCGCAGTTCGTCCATCAGCTCGTCGTCGATCTGAAGACGCCCGGCCGTATCGACGATCAGCACGTCGTTACCGTTTCTGCGGGCGAGCTTCGCCGCTTCCTCGGAAATTTTTACGGGATCGCGCGAATCCCGGTCCGAAAACACGGGCACGTTGATCTGCCTGCCCACCACCTCGAGCTGGTCGATGGCCGCGGGCCGGTAAATATCGCAGGCGGCAAGCAGCGGATTTTTTCCGTTCTTGCGCAGATAGACCGCGAGCTTTCCGGCGGTCGTGGTTTTACCCGTACCTTGCAGACCGACGAGCATCAGGACTGTAAAGCCGCTCGGCGAAAACGTCAGCTTGCTGTTCGTATTCCCCATCAGCCCGACAAGCTCGTCCTGAACGATCTTGATGACCTGCTGCCCGGGATTGAGGCTCGCGTGTATGGCGGCGCCGGCGGCCTTTTCCTTGACCGACGCGACGAATTCTTTGACGACTTTGAAGTTGACGTCAGCTTCGAGAAGGGCGAGCCGGACTTCGCGCATCGCTTCGTCGATGTCGGCTTCCGTCAGGACTCCCTTGCCTCTCAGTTTTTTAAATACGCTTTGAAGTTTTTCCGATAGGCCCTCAAACGCCATGCATACCTCTTATTCTATCGCTTTCTATCGTTTTCACCACGGAAATGAGCTTCTTGAGACTCCTGCGAATACGATCCGCGTCCTTCTTGTCCTTCAGCGAAGCGATGGCTTCGTCCTGCAGGATTTTCGCCGAGATGTCTTCGACGGATTTGATAACGTCGTTAAAATCTTGATCCTTCTTTACCAGACCGAGCTTATCCTCGAATTCCTTCAGCGCGATTTCCGCTTTTTTCAGCGACTCGTGAATACCCTGCCGGCTTATCTTGAATGTTTCGGCTATCTCGGAGAGGGAAAGATTATCCTCGTAATACAGCCGGTACACTTCCTGCTGTTTCGCCGAAAGCAGACCGCCGTACAGATCGAAGTAGACGCTCATCTTCGAGATTTCCTCCGCCGTCTTTTTGACGGTGGCGGGCGCGTCCGTCTTTGCCGCGGCTTTCTTCACGGGCGCGGCTTCTTTCGCGGGCGCTTCCTTCGCGGGTTGTTTTGCGGGCGCAGCTTTCACTGCGGGCTGTTTCACCGGCGCGGTTTTCTTCGCGGGGGCCGCTTTCTTTGCGGGAGTTTTTGTCGCCATACTGTCCTCCTTACTCCGCGTTACGGAAAAACCAATCTCCGCAGGGAGTCAACGCAATAACCTGACATTAACATTATATCATCGGAAAATCGTCTGTCAATGCCGGACGTTGACAGAGCCCATTACGGCGTATATTATATAATCAAATCAAAAATATAAAAACTACATTTATAAGGAGGCAACGAATGAGTACCAAGAGAATCCCACACCGCATCTACCTCACGGAGGATCAGCTTCCCACACAGTACTATAATCTGCGCGCGGATATGAAAGAGCTTCCCGACCCCATGCTCAATCCCGGAACGGGACAGCCGGTCGTGCCGGAAGACCTGTATCCCGTTTTCGCGCAGGAACTCGCGAAACAGGAACTGGCCGACCGCACGCGCCATTTTGACATTCCCGACGAGGTGATGGATATCTACCGGATCTACCGCCCGTCGCCGCTCTGCCGCGCGTATAATCTCGAAAAGGCGCTCGATACGCCCGCGAAGATCTATTACAAATTCGAGGGCAACAACACCTCCGGCAGCCATAAGCTGAACAGCGCGATACCGCAGGCGTATTACGCGAAAATGGAGGGCCTCACGGGTCTGACGACGGAAACGGGCGCGGGGCAGTGGGGCACGGCCATGGCGGAAGCCTGCGCGTATTTCGGCCTCGACCTCACCGTTTATATGGTGAAGGTATCGTTCAATCAGAAACCCTTCCGCAAAGCCATTATGGAAACGTTCGGCGCGAAGGTCTTCGCGAGCCCGAGCGATACGACGAATGCGGGGCGCACGATACTCGCGGCCGATCCGGACAACAGCGGCAGCCTCGGCGTCGCGATCTCCGAAGCCCTCGAAGTCGCGGTCACGACCGAAGGTTACCGGTACGTTCTCGGCTCCGTGCTCAATCAGGTGCTGCTGCACCAATCGGTGATCGGCCTCGAAAGCGAAAAGGCGCTCGAGCTCTACGACGAATATCCGGATATTATTATCGGATGCGCCGGCGGCGGCTCGAACCTCGGCGGGCTGATCGCGCCGTTTATGCGCGACAAGATCCAGGGCACGCACGACCCGCGGATCATCGCCATCGAACCGGCGTCCTGCCCCTCGTTTACGCGCGGCAAATACGCGTACGACTTCTGCGACACGGGAAAGATGACGCCGCTCGCGAAGATGTACACTCTCGGCAGCGGCTTCAAGCCCTCGGCCAACCACGCGGGCGGGCTTCGCTATCACGGCATGTCGCCGATACTCAGCAAGCTGTACCACGACGGTTATATGGAAGCGCGCTCGGTCGAGCAGACGAGCGTGTTCGAGGCGGCGAAGATGTTCGCGAAACTCGAAACCATTCTGCCCGCGCCGGAATCCGCCCATGCCATACGCGGCGCCGTCGACGAGGCGCTGAAGTGCAAGGAGACGGGCGAGGAAAAGACGATACTGTTCGGGCTCACGGGAACGGGCTACTTCGATATGACCGCCTATCAAGCCTCCAACGACGGAACGATGTCGGACTATGTCCCGACCGACGAGGATCTGCAACCCGGCTTCGACAGCCTGCCGAACATCGGCTGAGGCGCGAAGATAAGACGATATGATATGAAGGCGGCTGGACGTTATGGTTCAGCCGTCTTTGGTTTTGTTCTGAAGATCTGCCATGAACAGAATTTTTGTGGGGGAATTTTTTCGGGCGCATGGGGCACTCAAAATGATTTTGCCAGTAACCTGCGGGACAATTCTACGCGCAAACATTTGCAAAAAACGGTTTCCTATTTTTGAGTGCCCCACCGGGCTTTTCGCTGCAATTCCTCGGCCCGCTTCCTCGGGTCATTGCGAGGAGTAAAGCGACGAAGCAACGTTCGCTGCGCTCACTCCTCCGCTCGCGTTGCTCGCTGCGCTGTCCTGTTTTACATTGCGGCTGAAGCCGCGTAAAACAGGCAATCCAGCAAACAGTCTCCGCCGCTGCTTTGCTCCGGGCCTGCGGGATTTCCGCTTCAATCCCTTGCGCGTCGCCTCCGCTTCGCTCCGGCTCCCTTACGCGAGAAAAGCACACGCCCCGTCCATCCTCAATACGGCGTACCCGTAACCGGCACGAGCTGAAAAAACACGCGAGATAAGACACGGCATAAGCGCCCTTTCCGTGCCGTCCCCCGTTACTCCGGTTCGTCCCAAAATCCAAAGGTCACCCGCAAAGAAGCGCAGCCGACAAAGCAATCCAGCGATGATTACGGTAAACTGGATTGCTTCGCTGCGCTCGCAATGACGCTACTGTCTGTCATTTCGGGCGCTGTACGCAGCCCCGCAATTATTATCCCTCTCGATGCTTTGCCCGCGCCATTTCCGTCAGCGTTTTCGTCAGCGCTACGTAGGAGTCCAACATGTCGTCCCGTCCCGCCAGCGCCTCCATATGAGCCGCGACCGTCGCGGTATCTCCGCGTTCTACGGGGCCGGTCAGCGCCGTTACGGGATCCGAGCGCACGATATTTTCCGCATTCCCCGCGAAAAGCGCCTTCCACGCAGCCGACGCAAATTCCCCGCTGAGCCCGCATTCCCGCAGCAATTTTTCGGCGTCATAGGCGAGGGCACAGACGAGATTACTCGCGCAGACGCAGGCGGCGTGATACAAAATCTTCACGCCCGCGTCGATACGTTCCGCGCGAATGCCGAGCGCGTCTATCAGCGGATGCACACACTCGTACGCGTTATCGCCGCCGTCAAACGTGAAATACGCGCTGTCAAGTTTTCGCCATGACAGCTCCTTATCCGCAAGAGCGAGCATCGGATGAAGGGAGCAGAAACACCGCCCGCGACCATCGGGC
>JAISEX010000233.1 GCA_031263875.1 Eubacteriales Family XIII. Incertae Sedis bacterium
AAAGCACATGGCACGCCCATCCTTCCTGCGGCGTCCCCATCACCACATAAACAACAAACGAAACGAGATGGGAACATGGCGCAGGCGTCCTCTCCGCGCCGTCCCCCTTATACGGGCAAAGCACATGGCACGCCCATCCTTCCTGCGGCGTCCCCATCACCACATAAACAACAAACGAAACGAGATGGGAACATGGCGCAAGCGTCCTCTCCATGCCGTCCCCGTACCGCCATAAACCTTGCCGCAAAACTCCCAGCCTCAGTAAAAAGCCTGCCGCGAGATTCGTGGCAGGCTGTATAAAAATCTTGGAGTTCGCAATAGGGGCAACGACGCCCGTAATTACGAATTGCTAATAAGCTCGGTCCCCATGTAACCACGAAGCGCTTGCGGCACGGTAACGCTTCCGTCGGCGTTCTGATAATTTTCGAGAATGGCGGCGACCGTGCGGCCGACCGCAAGGCCGGAACCGTTCAGCGTGTGGACAAATTCGGGCTTACCGCCTCCCGTTCTCCTGAACTTGATATTGGCGCGGCGCGCCTGAAAGTCCAGGAAATTGCTGCACGAGCTTATCTCCACATACCGCCCGTAGCTCGGCATCCACACTTCTATATCGTAGGTCTTTGATGACGAGAATCCGAGATCGCCCGTCGAAAGTTCGACCACGCGATACGGCAGCTCGAGGCGTTTCAGCACTTCTTCCGCCGCCGCGGTCAGCGATTCGAGTTCATCGTTCGACGTTTCCGGCAGCGTAAATTTCACGAGTTCCACCTTGTTGAACTGATGGACGCGGATAAGTCCGCGCGTGTCGCGGCCCGCCGATCCCGCTTCCTTGCGGAAACACGGCGTGTAGGCGGTATAGCGAACCGGCAACTGCGTCTCGTCAAGTATTTCACTTGACAGGAGATTTGTCAGCGGGACTTCCGCCGTCGGCACGAGGAAAAAATCCTTCGCCGGCAGATGGAACATGTCGTCTTCAAATTTCGGAAGCTGGCCCGTTCCCGTCATCGCCTCGCGGTTTACCATAAACGGAGGAAGTATTTCCGTGTAGCCATGTTCGCCCGTATGCAGGTCGAGCATAAAGCTCACGAGGGCGCGTTCGAGACGAGCGCCTAGTCCTTTGTTCACCGCAAAGCGCGCGCCCGCTATTTTCGCGGCGCGCTCAAAATCGAGGATGTCGAGATCCGTCCCGACGTCCCAGTGCGCCTTAAATTCAAAATCGAATTCGCGCGGCTCGCCGACTTTGCGTATCTCGAGGTTCGCGGTTTCGTCCTCGCCGACCGGCACGCCGTCCTGCGGCGTATTCGGCACGTTCAGCAGGGCGTCTTTCAGGCGCGATTCCTGCTCCTTTGCGATCTCGTTTTTCGCCGTTATCTCGTCGGAAAGCGCTTTCATCTCGGCAAGCAATGCGCTTGCGTCGCCGCCTTCCTTCTTTATCTTCGGGATCTCCTTGGACGCCGCGTTCTGCTTCGCCTTCAGCCCTTCGACCTCCGTCAGCAGTTTGCGGTATTCCTCGTCAATCGCCTTCACGTCAGGAAGACCGAAATCGCCGTGTGTACGCGACGTGACCGCCGCGTACACCATTTCATAATTTTCTCTTATTCTTTTGACGTCAAGCATTTTTCTTGATAGCCCGCCTTAATTCTCCGTCGCGACGGCAGACGTATCACCCTGCATCTGCTCGAGATAGCCCTTCAGCTTTTCAAGCTCGGCGCCGTATTTCGTCCAGTCGCCGGCCTTCTGCGCGTCGACCGCGGCGTTATACGCCTCGACCGCGTTCGCGATCAATTGGTCGGTGGTCATCTGCTGGTCGTCGCCGGTATCGCCAATGCCGGGAGTCGTATCGCCGGGTTCTGCGTCCGCGTCACCCTCATCGCCCTTCGTCTGATCCTTCACCAGCTTGTCGCCCGTGCCTTTGCCGAACATGGTATCGAGGGCTTCCGCAAGCGTCGTTTCATACGCGATGCGATCGCCGTAATAGAGAACGATACGCTTGACTTCCGGCAGGCTGCCTTCGCTCGCTTTCAGGTAGATCGGCTCCACATACATGACGGAATTCTCGATCGGAATAACGAACATGTTTCCTCGCAGATACGTCGAACCGGAGTTATCCCAGAACGAGAAGTCTCTCGATATGGTCGTATCCTGCGCTATCTGCGCGTCGATCTGGCTCGGCCCCATGACGAGTTTGCTCTTCGGCAACTGATAAGCGATCAGTTCACCGTAATGCTCACCGTCGTTCCTCGCCACGAGTAGCGCCGTCATATTCACCTTGTTCATCGGCGTAAACGGTATGGAGTTGATAAATTCCACGTCCTTCTCGCCGGGCAGTTTCATGATGTAATAATTCGGCTTCATCGGAACTTCTTTTTCAGCAGCGCCGACTTTCTCATTCGCGATATCCCAGCGGTCTTCGCCCTGATAGAAGACCTGGTAATTATCTACGTGATACTTCTTGTACATATTCGCCTGAATGTCCAGCATCGTGCTCGGATAGCGGATATGCGCCCGCAGGCCCTCCGGCATCTTGTCGAAATCCTTGAACAGCGTCGGGTAGATGGACTGCATCGTCTTGGCGACAGGATCGGCATCGTCCACGAGATAATAGTTCGTTTCACCCGAATAGGCGTCGATAACTACCTTCACCGAGTTGCGGATATAGTTTGCCATATTGCCCGCCGCGGCGTTATACGGCTCGGAATACGGAAATTCCGTGCTTGTCGTATAGGCGTCGATGATCCAATAGAGCTTGCCGTCGACCGTCACAAGGTAGGGATCCGAATAATCCAGATACGGCATAATGGTCCTGACGCGCTCTTTGATGTTTCTGTTGATAATAAGTTTGGAATCGCTCGTGATATTCGACGACACGAGCAGTTTCAGGCTTTGCTCCTGTATCGCGAACATGAAGCGGTTGAACGCGTTCATCTTGATGCCCGAATCAGCTTCATACGTCGTAAACTTATTCTGGGTTCCATCCGGATAATCGAATTCCTTTTCCTTGGTGTTCGTCAGAATATACTGGTTCGACAACTCGCCGAAGTAGATCTGCGGCACCGTGATTTCGATTTCATCCACCTGCGATACGGGCGGGATATCCTTTATCATAATGTCGGGCTGGCCGCTGGCCGTCACCTTATCGACGCGCGACAGCACGACGCCGTAACCGTGCGTATATATCAAATGCTGGTTTATCCACGTCGGCGACGTCTGGGTTTCGTCGATCTCTCGCGCGGCCAGGAAGGTCTGCGTATACGCCCCGTTAACCATATACCGGTCAACGTCAACGTCGTTAAACATATAATATTGGCGTATGTTCTGCGTCGAGTTGTAGAACGTCTTCGCGGGGTCATAGTCGTTGATACGGATATTTCTGATCGTATCCATATTCGCCTGGACCTGCTCGCTCGTCAGATCGTTATTGGCCGGGAAATCCTTTATATCGACGTCCTGCAGATCGTACGCCGACTGCGTGTATTCGATATTATGCTTCAGATACTGTTCTTCTTTGTTCCGCTCGTCCGGCACAACGATAAAATTCTGCACGAGCATGCCGACGCCCGTACCGGCAAGCGACAGCACGATCATTATCACGGGCACCGTCAGCATCGTCCGGACTTTTTTCTTCTGCACGCCGATGGCGAAGAACACCGCGGCGACGAACGCCAAAGCGATGATCGCCCGGTAGACCCACAGCGTAATATTGATGTCCGTATAACCGGCGCCGAACACGGCTCCCGTCGTGGAGTAGAGCAGCTCGTACTGTTTCAGCCAATAATTCACGGCTATCATTACGAAAAACACGATCCCGACGACGATGATCTGCTTTGAGGCGATATGGAGTATTTCCCTGAAACTTCCGCTCTTGATAAGGCTCTGACCCTTGGGCCGGAGTCCCTGCGACATGCGGGCGTTCGTCGCGCCCTCCGTCATGCCGAGCCCTAAGCTCTTGAGGAAACTTCCGAGTATGCCGCCGCCCTGCGAATACTGGCCTTCCTCGCGCGGGGGTTCTTCTTCCGTCGGCTCTCCGTCGATAGCGGCCGGCGTCAGCGCCCTGATCAGGAACATGTAATAGATGAACGTCGCTACCGCAAACACGAGAACGCCCATAATGACGAGAGAGTTCAGGTCGCGCACAAAGTTCAGTTTGAACACATAGAACGAGATATCGTTATTGAATATCGGATCGGTTTCTCCAAATCCCGTGCTGTGTATAAACTGCAAGAACTCATACCAGAGCTTCGTGACCGCAAAGTAGGTCATAACCCCGCCGAAAAGAAGGGCCAGCAGCCACGACACGCCCGTCTGGGTCTTCTTGCCTATCATCTCCGCGGAAATGTCCACGCGCTTTTTATATCCCCGCTTCAGCGCCTTGAAGTAGAAGAACGCGAGGGCTGAAATAACGACAAAGACCGGCACACCGATTTCTATCTGCGTCAGCAGCTTCTTCCAAAATACGTCCGTTTGCCCGATATCGTGGAACCACAAATAACTTGTGATAAAGTTCGACAGTCCCACGATCAGACCGATCAACACCACCGCAACCACGATGATGATAATCAGGATCTTTCTGAGCTTCTTGTTGTTTTTCAAAACATTCCTCCTTAAATAAACTACGCTACGGTCTCTATTTCAACTATTTTCATCTCGCTGACGACCGGATCCGCCGCGAGCTTGTACACCTTCGACGAATTGATCTCGATCGACGCGCCATTCCTCGTTTCCGCCGCTGTTTCGTTGGTAAACACGTAAAAGTACGTGCCGTCCGTCAATATCTCCCCGATACCGAGCTTCCGGAATTCCAAAGCGGTAACCGACGAAGCGTAATTGCTGAGCGCGGTTTCCTCCTTGCTGCCCGTTTCGAGCAGCGAAATGATCTCGGACTGCTGGCCGCTTATATACGAAACGAGCTCGGAATTGAACCGTATAACGGCGGCGACCGCGGCCTCGTCGTAGAGCACATAACCCTTGTCGTCCGTCGTCCAGTAATCGTTCTCGATCGGCTTTGCGCCCGAAATGCCCTTTATCGTATACGTCCGGTTTGAATCGTATCCGGCGTTCGGATCGTACACGACTTCGGCGATATTCCGGTTGTTGAACCCCGCCTGAGCGTTTACCAGCGCCTCTTTGTTCGGCATCGGCGCGATAAAATCATCATTGGCGCTTGAGCTGCCGCCGCTGTCGTCCGCCGACGAATCCGAACCGCTGAACAGTTCCGCAACCTTGGTGACGCCCTGGTCCAGTATATGCGCCACGCCAGAATCCGGAGCGAGCTTCAGAATGGCGAACGCCGCGATAACGAGAACCGCGACTACGACGAGAATATCCATCAGGATAACGAGCCACTTTGCCGGCGACATTTGCGTATCGCCAGCCTCGTCGTCCTTGGCGGCTGCGCGCTGAGTTTTCTTTTTCTTCTTTCCCTTTTCCTCCTTCGCCGCTTTTCGCGACGCCTTCTTATCGGGATAATATTCGTCCCGGTCATCGTATTCCGCAGCGGGCACGCGGGCGGTTTCGCTATCCGTTAACTCGCCGTTGTCATAGTCATCGTCGCCATATTCCTCCGCTGGTTCGCGAATATCCTCGACAACGGTTTCCGCGGAAGTAAAGGTTTCGTCCTCGGGATCATCATAGTCGTCTTCCTCGAGTTCCGGCTCGACATACCCGGTATCCTCATCAAACGGGAAGATTACCGGCTGGCTGATGATCTCCTGAATTTTTTGGTTCTGCTTCAGCTCCGCCGCCGCGTCCCTCTTATTATAATACGGAATGCCGTCTGTGGGCGACTCTTTCGCCGCGGATTCCGCATCGGACACGGGTTCTTCTTTTGTAACGGCCGTCCCGAACGACATCTGCGCGGCATTCCCATCCGACTCGGGCGATCCGAACAGCGACGCGACGCTCGCGTCCGTCAGGTCGAACGGCGAAACAACACCCGCGTCCTCAGCTTCGTTATCAAACGGCGAAGCGACGTTCGTATCGAAAATGCCGAGGCGCGCGATATCCGCCGAAGTAAACGGCTTGGAGGGGATATCTTCCGCCCGCGTTTTTTTCGGGTTCTCATAAATCTGCATAAGAGGATCGGCGCCGATCTCCGAAACCGCAGAGCGGGAATCAAGCGGAGCGTCCGCGTAAAGCGGGTTCCTCTCGAATTGCTCCGGCGTAACGGTTCCGGTTTTCAGTTCCTCCTGCACGGACGTTTCGTTATAGGTGTCAGCATAAAGCGGCCCCGGCTCAAATTGCTCCGGCGTAACGGTTCCGGTTTTTAATTCCTCCTGCACGGGCGTTTCGTTATAGGTGTCTGCGTAAAGCGGCCCCGGCTCAAATTGCTCCGGCGTAACGGTTCCGGTTTTCAATTCCTCCTGCGCAGGCGTTTCGTTATAGGTATCAGCGTAAAGCGGCCCCGGCTCGAACTGCTCGGGAGTAACGGTTCCGGTTTTCACTTCCTCCTGCACGGGCGTTTCGTTATAGGTTTCAGCCTAAAGCGGCCCCGGCTCAAATTGCTCCGGCGGGACGGTTCC
>JAISEX010000052.1 GCA_031263875.1 Eubacteriales Family XIII. Incertae Sedis bacterium
CGACAAATTCGTCAAGCATTTCACCTGACAGCTCTGTCAATCATTCCGCTTGACAGTTTTGCACTGCCGCGTGTGCGACGCGCGCCACATCATTACATCCGTCAAGCATTTCACCTGACAACCCTGTCAACCATTCCGCTTGACAGACCTTACGTCATCGCATACGCAAGCCGTGTCCGTATCTCATCCACGCCGAGTATCTTTTGTATCTCGTAGAGATCAGGCGAACTCGCGCGCCCGACAAGCGCGATCCGGATCACCTCGCTGACGTCGCCGACATGCCCCTTGTATTTCTCCGGCTCGTTCTTGAAGTCCTTCGGCTTCGCGGCATAGCCGCCCATCGTCGCTATCTGCCGGATTTTCGCGAACCATACCTCGCGGTCGTCGTCAAGGTTAAAACTTGCGCCGTAGCTTTTCAGTATCGCGATCACGTCGCCCTCCGACACGTTCGCCGGCCATGGATCGATTATCTCAAAGTAGTCGTCGTAAAAATAATTGATGAAGTTCCAAATTTGGCTCGCGTACGCGAGGTCTTTCCGCGGCTTGTTGCCCGAACGCCCGATGTCGAGGATCCGCTCGAGCTTTTCGCGATCCGCGTTTATCGTGGAGTAGACGTCCTCGTCGTTTATGCGCGCCCACCGTATCATGAAATCGGCAAGCTCACCGGCGGGCATTTTTGCGAGCACGTTTTTGCTGATGTCCTCGAGCTTGTCCAAGTCAAATAAAATACCTGACACGCCCATCTTCTCCGTCGTCATCTCGAATTCGCTTATGGGCGCATCGGGATTCGCGTCGCGCCATTCCTCGAAGTTGGAATTGATGACCGTCAGCAGATATTCGAGTATCGCCTGCGGGTGATAGCCGTCCTCGCGGTAATATTCGAGCGAGAGTTCGGGATCCTTGCGTTTGGAGAGCTTGCGCTTCTTCCCATTGTCCACCTTCATCAGCACCGTGGAATGGCAGTAAACGGGCGGCTCGAAACCGAGCGTGTCGAAAAGCTGCAGATGTATCGGCAGCGAGGACAGCCATTCCTCGCCGCGTATCACGTGCGTCGTGCGCATCAGATGGTCGTCGATCACGTGAGCGAAATGATACGTCGGAATCCCGTCCGATTTCAGCAGCACCACGTCCAGCTCATTTTGCGGGAACGTCAGCTCGCCGCGAATCCCGTCCCGCACCGTTACCGTGTGCTTTTCTTCCGAAGCGTAATCCGCGCCGCCGATCGGCAGCAGCCGGTTCGCGCCGTTCACGGCCGCCGCGTTGAGCCGGATAACATATTTGTTCTCGCCCTGTATCAGATTCCCCGCCTGCTCCGCGGTTATATTCCGGTACTTCGCGTATTTGCCGTACACGCCGGGCGTTTCCCGGTTCGATTCCTGATACGCGCGCACGTCGCTCAGCTCGTCCTCGGTGAGAAAACAGGGATAAGCCTTCCCTTCGAGAAGCAGCTTGCGAATGAACGCGTGATATATTTCGCGCCGCTGGCTCTGATGATAGGGGCCGTAATCGCCGCGCTCCGCGATCCGCATATTATCGTTCAGCGCGACGCCCTCGTCAAAGCTGACGCCGAAGTGGGCGAGCGACGTGATCAGCGATATCGCCGCGCCCTCGACCTCACGTTTATTGTCCGTGTCCTCGATGCGCAGAAAAAACACGCCGCCCGTCTGCCGCGACAGCTTCTCGTTCATAAACGCCGTGTAGAGATTCCCGAGATGGATAAACCCCGTGGGGCTCGGGCCGAGCCGCGTCACGGCGGCGCCGGCGGGAATATCACGCGGCGGGTAGACGTCCTCGTAATATGACGTGTCGCCGCCCGACGGCTCGTTCAGCATGTGCGAAAAGAGCAGGTCCGCCATCAATATATTCTTCTTCTCGTTACTCATGATATCTCCTTATAAGCTGTCATTATATGCGTCAAATAGAGCGCCGTATATCTTGACGCCCGAAATCAGGACGTCTTCGTCTATCGTGTAATCGCCGCTGTGCAGAGGTTTGCCGATGCCCGTTGCCAGATGCAGAAAGAGCGCGGGGAAATGCTTCTGATAAACCGAAAAGTCCTCGGACGTCATAAGCGGCAGCGCCGGCTCGGTAAACTCAAACCCGGCCGCCCGCAGCGTCTTGCGCGCATGGCCAAAAAGCTCCGGCGGATTTATGACCGCGGGATAGGGATCCGAATGCTCGAAACGGAACACAGCGCCGCTTCGCGCCTCTAAGTCCGAAGCGATCTCCGCCATTCGCTCCCACATAAAATCGTTAACGCTCCGCGAATACGTCCGCAGCGTCCCCTCAAGATAGGTATGGCCGGAAACGATATTCGAAGCCGCCCCGCTGTTCATTATGCCAAACCGAAGGAGCCGGTGCACGTCCGGCGATATCTCGCGTTCCTCCATCTCATAGACGCGCCTCACGAAATCGCAGCCGATCTCGAGCGCGTCGACGCCCGTTTTATACACGCCCACATGGGACGACTTCCCTTCGATTTCGAGCGAAAAGACCATGGTGGAGGCCATAAAATCACCCTTGCGGCAAATCACCTCGTTCTTTTCCCCGCCGGGCCACAGATGGATGCCGTAGACCGCGCCGACGCCGCAATCCTGCAGAATGCCGGATTCGCAGATATCCTTCGCGCCCCCGACGGTTTCCTCCGCCGCCTGAAATATCAAAACGGCGTCGCGGCAGAGAGCGCACGCTGACACACGCTCCGCGAGCAGATCCGCGAAGCCGAGCATCATCGCCATATGGCCGTCGTGACCGCAGGCGTGCATCTGACCCGGATGCTCGGACGCGAACGTGAAGCCCGTATTCTCGGCGATAGGAAGGGCGTCCATGTCCGTGCGGAACGCTAACGCGTCTTTGCCGATTTTCGTGCGCGTGATTTTGCCCGCGCTGTCCGCGTTGCCCGCGCCGGCATCTCCGTCCGCGGCGTTCGCGCGAAAAATTACGCAAAAACCCGCGTCGCCCGCCTCCCGTATCTCGCACGGCAGCCTGTCCAGCCGCTCGCGCAGATAGGCCGTCGTCTTCGGCAAATCACGGTCGAGCTCCGGTATCCGGTGGAGATCGCGCCGGTACCCCGACAATTTCAAACTCAGTTCTCTGTCATTCATACCATTTATTATATCGTAAACCGACGGGCGTTTCACAGCACATCCGATCCGGGAAAATAAAAAACTTTCGGCAAGCGGGAAAACTTCCGTGGGCGCATGGGGCACTCAAAATGATTTTGTACGTAACCCGCGGGATAGTTCCACGCGTGGCATTCGCTCGTCATTGCGAGCGAAGCGAAGCAATCTGGAAAATCCTGCGCGCAAGTATTTACGGGAAACAACCTCTTATTTTTGAGTGCCCCACCGGGCTATCCGGGGCTCCGCATTCGCTCCGGCCACAGCGCGTAGGGCAAGGGCGAAAGATGCGGAATATCCATCTTCCAATTAATGGAATATTATTGCATTTGTGCCCGCGCCGTGGCTGCTTCGCACCCCTCCTATCCCTTGCGCGGGACATACGCGCCATTCCGTGCCGTCCTCGAAAAGTCTTTCATTGTAGTCGGAGCCGCTATCAACATGCGGGCAAAGCCCCGCAGCCGGCGAGCCTGACCCGCAATCCATATGCTTCCGTCTGTCATTCCGGGGCAAGCCCGCGGGTGATAGACGGCAGCCCCATGCGCCCCTCGTTATTTTACGCAAAATTGACAAGGGATTTACGGGAGGGTGCGGCTGGATTTTACCGGGGCGTTTTACTATTGACATATGAGTAAAAGTGAAGGTAAGGAGGAATGAACATGAAAATTGGTACGGGAAAGAAAATCATAGTGGCTTCGCTGGCGGCGCTTTTCGCCCTGTGCATGGCGCTGTCGTTTGCGGCGTGCGGCAAGGCGGAAGATGAGGCGGCGACGGACGTGCCGGCTGCCGACGTTTCCGCGGGCGCGGAGGAAAAGGCGACGGCTGGGGACATTACGGTCTATACGGCGCTCGAGGACGAATTGGTCACAAAATATCTCGCGGATTTCAACGAGAAATATCCGGACATTACGGTAAACGTCGTCCGGGAATCGACGGGCATCATTACCGCAAAGCTGCTTGCGGAGAAGGACAATCCGGTGGCGGACGCTGTCTGGGGCACGGCCGCGTCGTCGCTGCTCGTGCTGGAGAGCGAGGGGATGCTTGCGCAGTATTCGCCGGTTGGCGTGGACCGGATCCTTCCGTCGTTCAAGTCCGGCAGCACGCCGCCCGTGTGGGTCGGCATCGACGCGTGGGAAACCGCGTTCATTATCAATACGGTGGAATTGGAAAAGCTCGGGCTGAAGGTTTCGGATATCACGACGTATGACGACCTGCTGAACCCGAAGCTCAAGGGTCACGTCGTGATGTCAAATCCGAATTCGTCGGGGACGGGACTGCTCACTGTCACGGGCTTGCTGCAGCTCAATGGCAAGGATACGGACGGCGGTTGGGATTTCCTGACCAGACTGAACGATAATATTTTTCAGTACGTGCACTCCGGCTCCAAACCCGCGAAGATGGCGGCCGCGGGTGAGTGCGTGGTCGGCGTCAGTTTCGGTTACGCGGGTATCAGCCAGAAGGCCGGCGGCGCTCCGGTCGAGATAGTCTTTCCGACGGACGGTTCCGGATGGGACGTCGAGGCGAATGCGCTGATGAAGAAAGACACGGTCAACACGGCGGCCGAAACCTTCCTCGATTGGGCGATTTCGGACGACGCGATGAATCTCTACAAGGACAATTACCCGATTATCGCGACGGGTCAGGGCGGAACGTACGAAGGCTTTACGGGGAATCCGGTCGATCAGCTTCTCCCGGATAACGATCTCGCGTGGATCGCGGCGAACCGCGAGGAGATCCTGAATACGTGGATGCAGAAATTCGACGCGAAGTCGGAGCCGAAGGGATAGGCGATGGCATTTCTTGAACTGAAAAATATAACGAAGCGTTTTGACCGGCAAGTTGCGCTGAGCGACGTGAGCGCTGAGATCGAAAAGGGTGAACTGGTTTGCATTCTGGGGCCGTCGGGCTGCGGGAAGACGACGCTGCTGAGGATCGTGGCGGGGCTTGAAAGCGCGAGCAGCGGCAGGGTGTATATAGCGGGCGGGGACGCGACACACCTGCCCGCGGCCAAACGCAATTACGGGATCGTGTTCCAGTCCTATGCGCTGTTCCCGAACATGACCGTGTACGGCAATATCCTGTTCGGATTACAGCAGAGCAAAAGTTTATCCAAATTTGAAAGAAAGAGAAAGGCGCTGGAGGCGATGAAGCTCGTCGATCTGACCGCGCACAAAAGCAAGTATCCGCGGCAGCTTTCGGGCGGACAGCAGCGGACGGCGCTTGCCCGCGCAATAGCCCTGTCCCCGTCCTTTCTCTTGCTCGACGAGCCGCTGTCGGCGTTGGACGCCAAGGTGCGCGGCAAGCTGCGCGGCGAAATCAGGAGCATACAGCGTGAGCTCGGCATTACCACGATAATGGTCACACACGACCAGGAGGAAGCGCTGACGATGGCCGACCGGATCATCGTGATGAACAACGCGGTGGTGGAGCAGATCGGCGCTCCGCGCGAAATATACGACAAGCCGGCTTCGTCGTTTGTGGCGAGCTTTATCGGCACGATGAATTTTTATAAAAACGGCGGGGAAACCTGCGCGATACGGCCGGAGAAAATCGAGATCACGGGCAGGATGGATCCGGGCGGCATTACCGCGAAGATCCGCGCGACGGAATTCAAGGGGCCGCTCACGCGCGTCTACTGCGTGCTGCCGGACGTTACGGAGATATGCGTCGACGTTCCGTCGGAAAAAGCGGACCGCCTGCAATTACGCGAGAATGCCACGGCGTTTCTGAATATGCCGCCGGAAAGCCTCATAAAGCATGAGGCGATGGCGGGATAGCATGGTGAAGGGTTTGTTGGCTGAACGGGGAGGCGGAAGGATTTCGCAGCTTGGCGTACTGACCGTCTGTCTCGCGGTTTTCACCGTGACGCTGATACTGTCGCTGTTTTCGCTCTTTTCAAAAGCCTTTATGGACGGCGGCGGGGATTTTGTCGGCTTCGAAAATTATATCCATTACTTTAGGACGCCGGCCTTGAGCGTATCCGTCGGAAACACGATCGACATATCGCTGTGGTCGGCCGCGGTCAGCATGGCGCTCGGCCTGCTGTACGCCTACGCGCTGACGCGGACACGCATACGGGCGAAGCAATTCTTCAAATACGCCGCGCTGATCCCGATATTTATCCCGACCATCGTCCACGCGCTCGGCCTCGTCTACATTTTCGGCAAACAGGGCATCATCACGCGAATGGGTTTCGAGATCGAACTATACGGGCGCCTCGGGATTATTTTATCGGAGATAATTTTCACCTTTCCGCAGGCATTCCTCATGTTCTATGTGGCGCTGGAATTTGTGGACGGCAGGCTGTACGAAGCGGCGGATTCCATGGGCGTTTCGCCGCTGAAAAAGTTTTTCCGCATCACGCTGCCGGAAATAAAATATTCGGTGATCAACGTGTTCTTCGTCTGCTTCACGCTTGCGTTTACGGATTTCGGCGCGCCAAAGGTCATCGGCGGAAGTTACAATGTGCTCGCGACCGATATATACAAGCAGGTGGCGGGGCAGTTCAATATGAATCTCGGCGCGGTGGTCGGCACGCTGCTGCTTATTCCCGCTGTCCTGACGTTTACCGCGGATCGGCTGATAAGCAACAAGAACAGCAGCGTAATTGGCGCGAAGGCGACGCCGCTCGTTATCAAAGCGGCTCGCGGGCGCGACGCGTTTTATTTCGTATTCTGCGCGCTGATAACGCTCTTTCTCCTGCTTCTTATCGCATCGCTCGCCATCGGCGCGCTGTCCGAATATTATCCGTACAAGATGTCGCCGACGCTGAAACATTTCACCTTCAACGAATCCGCGGGTGGGATCGAGAGCTTTTACCACTCGCTCGAGATGGCGTTTCTGACGGCGCTGATCGGGACGGCGTTCGTCTTTGTGTACGCCTATATGATGGAGAAAACGAGCGG
>JAISEX010000082.1 GCA_031263875.1 Eubacteriales Family XIII. Incertae Sedis bacterium
ATATTCGGCGGGACGTAGCTCTTGTTACGGAAATTATTCGCCGTCATATCCACGCCGCCAAAGTCGATGCGCTTGCAGATACCGAGCACGACGGCGCGCGGGACAAAGCTCGCCTTCACCGCGAGGTCGATGTCCTCAGGCGTGCAGTAGCCGTTATCGAGCAGGTAAAAAACCTCCTGATTCAGGCACATTTGCATCCGGTTCGCGATATAGCCGTTGATGAATTTCTTCATAACGACGGGCGTCTTGCCGCATTTTTTCAGCAGTTCCTCCGTAATGTCCGCGAGAATCTGCGGCGCCTGTTCGCTCTTGACCACCTCCACGAGCGGAATGAGCTGCGGCGGCGCGTACCAATGCGCGATAACCGTATGCGGCAGCCGTTTTTCCGGCATGATTTCAAAGATATTCAGCGCGGACGTGTTGGACGCGATAATGGCATCCTCCTTCGCGGCCGCGTCGATCTGCGCGTAGATGTCGATTTTCGCGTCCCGGTTCTCGACGATCGTTTCCATAATAAAGTCGGCGTCCGAAACGGCGTCCGCCACCGCCTGAGCGTAGCCGACCCGCCTGAAAATCTCGTCGACTTTGTCCGCGGGGATCAGACCTTCCTCCGCAAACGTCACGAGGCTCTTTTTCAGCGTTTCTTTCGCCTTTTCGCGCGTTTCCTCGCGGCGCGTCCACATCACCACATCGTATCCGCCGATCGCAAAAATCTGGGCGATGCCGGGACCCATCGTCCCGGCGCCCAGCACAGCGATCTTCTTTATGTCGCTGAGTTTCTCCATCAGAACGAACCTTCTTCCCACGCAACGAGCCGCACAAAACCGCCGTCCGCCATCTCGCAGCGGAAGGGGAACGCGGCTATCGTCATGCGGCGGCCCGTGACCTCGTCGATATTTCCGCCCGCATTCTCGACCGTGCAGCAGCCGTGCTGCATAAACAGGCGGTGACAGGGCTCATAATCGTGGAATTTGTCCGCGGCATCCGTGCCCGTTGCGTCGAGATAGGCCGTGTGCAGCCACGGCATCTGCTCCTTCAGCGGATAATGCCACAGCGGCGCGTCGGTCGCGCCCCACGTGCCCGAAATGCCCTTGATGTTCTTCTCAAAGAGCAGCCACTTCGCGACTTCCGGCCCCATGCCGGGATAATAATTGTAATATTTATCGTTATTCTTGCGCCAAAACTTATGGAAGCCCGTGTTCACGACCACCCAGTCGTTCTTCCGAATATCGAGCCCGTCCTTCGCCGCCGCCTTCTCGAAATGTTCGGGCTTCAGCTCGACCCAGATATCGCCGAACTTCTTCGGATCGCCGCCCGCGGCGTCCCATTTCGCCTCAAACTCGTCATACAGATACCGCATGTCGAGAATAACGCCGGAGCCGATGCAGAATTCCAGCGGGATCTCATCGAAACTGTACCCGTAACGCTCGCGGTCCACTTCTTCCTCATGCAGCACATGATTCGGCGCGTCCATATGCGTGCCCGCGTGAAGCGTGCCCGTGTACGTCATCGTTCTCTTATGAAACCGCCCAAGATACTGGCCCCTCGGAAAGAGGAGATCCTGACGGGGGCCCGGAAAAGGCCACAGCGGGGTGTCGACGCCCCAGGGGTTTGACAGATCGTAAATCTTTGTCATCTGCGTTTTATCCAAATAAAACTTGCTCTTATCCAGCGGCATATAGGCCATTTCTTTTCCTCCTTAAACTATTACTCCACCGATTAACTATTGCACATCTTGACGGTTATTTTGGTGCCCTGCGTCGTTGCAAAGCCTCGCGATACCACCAGTATCTCTGCGTTTTGCGCCTAGCAGACCACCAAACTACCTCGCCAATTCAGTGCAACATTTAATCGGCGAAGCAATAACAACACACACAGTAGGGAAAATTATCTGCCTTTATCATAAACCTTGGGATTGTCCCAAAGTCAAACAGAGTTGTTCCGGGGCGCATGGGGCTGTTTTAAAAGGGATAAAGCGGTTCTATTGTTAAAATTTTATCAATAGCAAGCTGTCTTACTGCATGACAAACAGCCCCACCGGGCTATTCGGGGCTCCGGCCACGGCGCGTGGGACGAGCGCGAGAGATGCGGAATGCCGAGTTTACGGTTTTCGGAATCTCCTTGTATCTGTGCCCGCGCCGTGGCTGCTACCGCACCCCTCCTATCCCTTGCGCGGGACATGCGCGCCACTCCGTGCCGCCTTACTCCGTCTGTCATTGCAGACCTCGGCCGCTCCCCTGCGCGAGAAAAGCACCTGGCGCCCCCGTCCTTCCTACGGCGTCCCCGTTTCTCACGAACGCAACAAAAAGAACGAGAGAAAACCCGACATGCGCCCCACATCCCTGCCGTCCCGCCAAACATACCGGGGGCCGCGCATTCCTGCGCGGCCCCCAAACTACTCATACGTCATATGCTTTGTTTTGCTCGGCTTACCGTACCCACACCCCATTAGCCTTAAAAGTGTAGGCCCTGCCGCCGATGCTCCGCTTTCCGGTCAGCATCTTGCCGTTACCGCCGAGATAATACCGGCCGCCCTTGTACTTGATCCAATTATTCACGGCCATCGCACCGTCCCCGGCGAAGTAGAACCACGCTTTGTACTGCTTGTCGTACTCCCAGCCAAGTTTCATCGTCCCGTCACCGATAAAGAAATACCATGCTTTATCGGAATTATCGTAAAACCAACCGGTCTTCATCTTTCCGTTTCCGGCGAGATAAAACCACGATTTGTAATTTTTATCGTACTGCCAGCCGACCAACATATGGCCGTCGGTGTAATCGAGGAAATACCAATTACGCGCATCATACAGCCATCCCGTCTTCGCAACGCTGTTGACGTAATATTTCCAGACGCGTTCCGCTTTCAGGTAATGCCAGCCGTTCAGCAGCGAGCTGCCGGCAACGGTTACCGTTACCGTGTACGCTTTCGTCCCGCCATCCTCCGCGGTTACCGTATACGTAACGGGATTCGTAAAGTCCCGCGGCGCGCCCGACGCCGGATCGATGCTGACGCCGTTATGCGTGATGGCCGGAGCCAGTTTGGTGATATCCGTACCGGCGGGAACCGTCACGGTAATAGTACCCGCCTTATGATCGATCGTTCCCGCGCTGCCCGCCAGCGTGAACAACGTGATGTCATGCGCCGAAGATACGGGCGGAACCGCAACGGTTACCGTTACCGTATATGTTTTCACCGCGCCGCTTTCCGCCGTGACCGTATACGTGACGGGATTCGTAAAGTCCCGCGGCGCTCCCGATGCCGGATCGATGCTGACGCCGCTGTGCGTGATGACCGGATCCAGATTGGTAACGTTCGTACCGGCGGGAAGTCCCACCGTAATGTTCGTTCCGTCGATAATACCGGTGACGCCCGCCAGCGTGAACGATATGATGTCGTTTGTCTCTGACGGCGCGACGGGTGGGGCCGGCGGTGTGGTGGGCTTATACGTCGCCGTGACCGTCACCGCTTTCGCGGGCATCGTAAAGCTCGTCGCCGCGCTTGTGTCGCTCGCAAATATGACGCCGCCATCACTTATCCATGTATCGAATTCCTGGCCGCCCGCCGGAGGATCGGCCGTAATGTTCACCGTCGCGCCCTCCGCATATGGCCCGGAACCGCTGCCCTTCACCACCGTCAGCGCGTAAGTCGCCGGCGGTATGGGCTTATACGTCGCCGTGACCGTCACCGCTTTCGCCGGCATCGTAAAGCTC
>JAISEX010000152.1 GCA_031263875.1 Eubacteriales Family XIII. Incertae Sedis bacterium
AGCGTCAGTTCGGACGGCGCCATCGACGCGTCGCCGACGAGTATCAGCCGGTAATCGGGCCCGTATTTCCGCAGCACATAGTCGGTATCGACCCACTCGCCGCGTTTGCAGCGCGGGTCGGTGTAGAGCTTTTCATACACGCAATTATGGAAATAATAGAACTGCAGATCCTTGAAATGGTTGGATTTGCTGACGGCCGAAAAGAGCCGGCTCGTGATGCGGCTGTATGGGAGCATGGAGCCGCCTGTGTCGAACATGAGCAGCAGCTTGATCGTGTTGCGCCGCGGTTTTTCGTAGCTGAGCGTCAGCCGGCCCGCGTTTTCTGAGGTTTTCTCCACGGTTTCATCGATGTCAAGCTCCGTTTTTGCGGCGTCGATGCGCGACGAATAATGCCGCAGTTTGCGGAACGCGGTCTGGAACTGCCGCACGTCGATAATGTGGTCTTTGCGGAAATCGCGAAAATTCCGTTCGCCCGCGACCTGAAGCGCCCTTCCCTGGCCGCCCGGCCCGCCCGCGAGTATGCCGGATTTCGCGTAACCGCTGTTGCCGAACGGCGAGGTGCCGCCCGTGCCGATCCAGTAGTTGCCGCCGTCGTGCCGCTCTTTTTGCTCCTTCTTCCGTTCCTCGAACATCTTCCACAGTTCTTCAAGGCTGCGTTCGATGCTTTCCTCGAGCAGCCGCCGTTCCTCATCGATCATCCGGCGGTTTTCCGTCAGCCACTGCATAAATTGCGCGCTGAGGTCTTCGCTCGCGGCCACTCCCTCGAAGAATTCGAGAAAAGCGAGGTCGAATTTATCGTAATCGGTTTCGCTGGTGATAAGGATGCCGCGGCACAGGTAATAGAACGACAGCAGATCGGGTTTCGCGAGTCCCTTGTCGAGGGCCTGCATCAGCGTCATCCATTCGCCCACGGAGGGGTTTAAACCGCGCGCCCGCAAGAGGTAAAAGAACGAGAGAAACATGGGGCGCGGTCAGAAAATGCTGCGGCTGCGCTGCGCCGGTTTGCCCGCTGCGCCGATGGTGTCGAGGTCGCGGTCTTTTTTGAGCAGGACGCCCGCGAACGGCAGTCCCATCTCGTCCGCGATCCGCTCCGGCGTTATACCGGAAAGCATCAGCGCCCGCAGCCAGTCGAGCAGCTCCGACGTGCTCGGCTTTTTCTGCAGATCCCTGACGGAACGCAATTTATAGAACTCGTCCATCGCCTGCGCCAACAGATGCGCTTCGATATCCGGATAGTGGACGCGCACGATCTCCTCCATTTTATCCATGGACGGGAATTCGATGTAGTGGAAGATGCACCGCCGAAGAAAGGCGTCGGGCAGTTCCTTTTCCGCGTTCGATGTGATAATGACGATCGGGCGCTTTTTCGCGGCGACGGTTTCCTTGGTTTCCGGGATAAAAAACTCCATTTGGTCGAGCTCCCAGAGCAGGTCGTTCGGGAATTCGAGGTCGGCCTTGTCGATCTCGTCGATCAGCAGGATCACCTGCTCATCGGAGCGGAACGCCTCACCGAGCCGGCCGTACCTGATGTACGCGCCGATATCGGAAACGTCGCCCTCGCCGAACTGCGAATCGTAGAGCCGCTGCACCGTGTCGTAGAGATAGAGCCCGTCCTTCGCCTTCGTCGTGGATTTGATGTTCCAGATAATAAGCTCCTTGCCGAGCGCGTCGGCGATGGAACGCGCGAGCATCGTCTTGCCGGTGCCCGGCTCACCTTTTATCAGCAGCGGCTTTTCGAGGGCGATGGCCACGTTGACCGCGCCCGTCAGTTCCTCCGACGCCACATAATCTTCACTCCCGCTGAATACCGTCAATTGTTCCGTCACGTTCACATTCTGTCCTTTCGTTCATCATCCATCATTTCTTTTATATACCGCCGGTCCGCAGCCGGCCTGCTGAAGACGCCGAGCAGCGTAATAAGCAGAAACCCGACCACGAGCGCCGCCGCCGACAGGGGTATGTCCCACCCGCGCGGCAATCCCGGGAAAACCTGCGCGAGCGAGCCGATCATAAACCCGATTATCGTGAAAAAAATAAACTGCGGAAACCGTTTCATCAGATAATCGATCAGCTTCGTCGTTGCCAATATGCCGATAATGATCCCGAGGACGAAGGGCGCAAGATGCAGAATATTCATCTCGTTGACCGCGGTCAGCATCTCGTCGTACAGGCCGAGCACCAGCAGCACATAGCTGCCGCTGATGCCGGGGAGGACCAGCGCTATCGCAATGATGATCCCCGCGGCAAACATGATGAGCAGCGAGATGATGCCGGCGTCCTCCGTATCGGCGACCAAACCCTCGGGTATAAAATAGAGGCCCGCGCCGATGATAAGGCCGAGCGCGCCGCCGATTACCGGCAGGGGGCGTACCGGCACGCGCTTGTTCCGCGTAACGGACGGCGATATCGGAATGCCGTCGAGTACGAAACCCTCGGCTTCCGTGTCCTCAGCGTTGACCGCGAGGCGGTACAGCGAGGGAATGCAGGCGATAATGGCGCCCATAAACAGATAGCCGCTGATGACGGGCTGTTTTTCCACCAAGGCGAGCAGCGGCCGCGAGAGCAGAATGACGCCGATAATGCCGCCGAGAATATAACATCCGAGCACGGCCAGTTTGTGCGCGGTGTTGCGGCGTATCGTGCCTACCGCGTCGATAAGCTCCCCGTAGATGCCGAGAATAATAGCCATCGACCCCCCGCTGACTCCGGGCAGGAGCATCGAGGCGCCGATGACAAAGCCGAACAGTATTCTGCGAATGATCCCCGTTACCGGCATATAAGTTCCCGCGCCTTTGCCGCCACCGCGTCCTTCGTAAAGCCGAAATGCTCAAAGAGGACGGAGGCCGGCGCCGACGCGCCGAAACTTTCCATCGTGACATACGCGCCCGACGGCCCGACAAGCCTTCCCCACGAAAGGCCGCTGCCGGCTTCCACCGCAACACGTTTTGATACGGAACTCGGAAGCACGCGCTCCTTGTAATCCGCCGGCATGCGTTCAAATTGCTCCATACACGGAACGCTGACCACGCGAACCGAGTAACCGTCCGCTTCAAGCAGCTTCTGCGCGTCTATGCAGAGTGAAACTTCGGAGCCGCTCGCGAGCAATATGGCGTCTACCGAATTCCCGTTTTCCTTTGATACGATGTACGCGCCGTTTGCCGCATCCGGCCCCGAACCTTCGAGCGCGGGCAGATTCTGGCGCGAAAGCACCAGCACCGTCGGCGTGTCTTTCGACGTCAAAGCCGCCTTCCACGCAACTCTCGTTTCGTATTCGTCCGCGGGCCGCTGCACGTCGATGCCCGGCGTCGCCCGCAGCATCGCGAGCTGTTCCACCGGCTGATGCGTCGGGCCGTCTTCGCCGACGCCGATACTGTCGTGCGTCAACACGGAGATAAGCGGCAGCTTCATCAGCGCCGAAAGCCGCAGCATCGGTTTCATATAATCCGAAAAGACAAAGAAGGTCGCCACGAACGCCCGCAGACCGCCGTGCAGCAAAATGCCGTTGGCGATGGCCGTCATGCCGAGTTCTCGGACGCCGAAGTGGATATTACGGCCCAGCCGGTCGCCGGCGGAGAAATAGCTTTCGCCCTTCATCTCCGTCTTATTCGAAGGGGCGAGGTCGGCGCTTCCGCCGATAAGGAACGGAACTTTGTCCTTTACATCATTTAATATTCTGCCGGAAATGCTCCGCGTGGCGTCGGCCTTCGCTTCACATTCAAAATACGGATCGCCGAAGATTTCCCCGTTTATCTCACCCGCAAGGTAAGCGTCAAACAGCGCGGCGTCTTCGGGATAACGCGCCCGGTAATCGCTTCGCAGCGCGTACCACACGTCCCGTTCCGCCGCAGTTCCCCGCGTAAGCTGCGCGAAATGATCCCGAATATCATCAGGAACGAAGAACCGTTCCTCGGAAGGCCAGCCGAGGCTTTGCCGCAGAACGCCGCAGTTTTCCTCACCGAGCGGCTCGCCGTGAGCCTTGGCCGTGCCCGCCCGGTCGGGAACGCCGTAACCGATGGTCGTCTTGACGCGAATAAACGACGGCTTCGACGTTTCCGCTTTCGCGGCTTCGATCGCCTCGCCTATCCGCGCGGCATCCGTTCCGTCCTCGACGGTCAGCACCTGAAAACCGAAGGCCCTCATGCGGCCCTCGATATCCTCCGTAAACGCGGCCTGAATCCCGCCCTCGATCGTGATGTCGTTATTATCGAATATGACGATCAGCTTACCGAGGCCGAGCGTTCCCGCGAGCGAAAAGACCTCCGACGAAATGCCCTCCATCAGGCAGCCTTCGCCTCCAAGCGCGAACGTGTAATGATCGACCAGCTTGATATCATCCTTGTTGAACTTCGCGGCGAGATGGGCTTCCGCAAGCGCCATGCCGACGGCCATGCCCATGCCGGCGCCGAGCGGCCCCGTGGTCGCCTCCACTCCCGGCGTGTGACCGTATTCGGGATGCCCCGGTGTCAAGGAATTAAATTGACGGAAATTTTTCAGTTGCTCGAGCGAGATATCCGGATAGCCGAACAAGTGGAGCGTGGCATAGAGCATGGCGGAACCGTGCCCCGCCGACAGGACGAAGCGGTCGCGGTCGAACCACGCCGGTTCTTCCGGAGAATGTTTCATCGCCTCCGCGAAAACCTCATAGATGATCGGCGCGGCGCCGAGCGGGAAACCCGGATGGCCCGAATTCGCCTGCTGCACCATATCCGCCGAAAGGATCCTGATAGCGTTGATTGCTTTTTGTTTCATATACCTCACCAACCGAACTTTACTGTCTTGGGCTCGTCCGTAAACGACGCGAACGTCGCCGTCGCGTTCTTCAGCCACAATACCTGCGTGTTATCGTCTTCCGCGTCATACCGCTCCTTCAGCATCGGATACGCGTCGAGCATGTGGCGCTTCGCCTCCACGCTCTCATCGTTCACCGCGACCGCTTCAACGCGGAGCCATGTTCCGTCCTTGAACGCGCAAATCTCGATTTTCGGGTTTGCCGCCATCTGCCGTGAGCACGGTTTCACCTTGCCCGTCTGGATATAGAGCTTCCCCTCGTAACTGTCGACGGTACCGAACGGGCGCACGCGCGGCTGGTCGCCCTCGACCGTCGCGAGATAATACGTGTCCGCTTTCTTTAAGAAATCGTATACTTCCTGCATAATCAGACCCTCCTCTATTGACGAAAAAACAGCGATTACGTTTCGTGCAGAGCGAAACGCGCCGAAGCAAAGGAAGCGCGGCGTGCGCGCGGCACGCAGGCAACCTTAACAAGCGCAACAGGGCTATGCGCGGAACTGACGATATAATAATATCACACTTGCTTCCCTGCCGCTATGCACTGCAAACGAACCACGCGACTTGTGCAATTTTGAATGTGGGCGCATGCGGCACTGCGTGCCCCACCGGGCTATCCGCTTGTATCTTTTTTGCCTGCGGCAAAAAAGGATACCGCTACTATCCCTTGCGCGGGACATGTGCGCCATTCCGTGCCGTCTGCGCACCCCTCCAATCCCTTGGCAGAGGTACAGGAGCTTCGCCTGTTTTACGCGGCTGCGCCGCATTGTAAAACAGGACAGCGAAGCGAGCAACGCGAGCGGAGGAGTGAGCGCAGCGAACGTTAGCTCCGTCGTACCTCGCACATCGAGGAGCGCAGGGCTTTGCCTGTTTTACGCGGCTTCAGTCGCAAGGTAAAACAGGACAGCGCAGCGAGGCAACGCCGAGCGGAGGAGAGAGCGAAGCGAACGTTAGCCCGTGGCGCTCTACCGTGCGCGTAGGCTCCCCATAGGCGGAGTTACCGGTGGAGCACAGATAAAATGTGCTATACTGTTACAGGTGGATACCTCGAAAACAATGAAGAAAAAAGTAATAGTATGTATTATTATCTCGGCGCTGATATTCGCAACCATGGAAGTCGCGCTGAAAATAGCGGGAACTTCCCTCGATCCGTTTCAGATGACCTTCCTCCGGTTTTTCATCGGAGGCGTCGTGCTCTTGCCCGTGGGCATCGGAGAACTGCGGAAAAATAGGACGAAACTCAACGTCCGCTTGATCCTGCATCTGATCCTGCTCGGGTTTATCTGTGTGCCGCTCAGCATGATCCTGTTCCAGTACGGCGTCATGAATTCCAACGCCTCGACCGCCGCCGTCATCTTCTGCGTCAATCCGATGTTCACGGCGTTCTTCGCCCACTTCCTGAATAAGAACGACAAACTGAGCCTGCTGAAAATCATCTCGCTCGTCACGGCCGTCCCCGGCATAATCCTCCTGATCCGGCCGTGGGATATGCAAGCCGGCAACACGCCGCAGGGAGTGCTGCTGACGCTCGGCGCGGCCGCCCTCTTTGCCCTGTACAGCGTACTCGGCACGAGAACGATCGGCACGGTCGGCGCCTTTGCCCAAACGTCGATGAGCTTTCTTTTCGGCTCCGCGATGCTGCTGGTTCTCCTGTTTGCGCTGAGGAAACCCGTCCTCTCCGGGCTCGCGGACAATCTGCCGGAAATCCTCTACCTCGGCATTGTCGTAACCGGCGCGGGTTACCTGTTCTACTTCCTCGCGATCCGGTATTCAAACGCGACCACCGGCTCCGTCACCTTTCTGCTGAAGCCCGCGATGGCGCCCGTTATCGCGGTCATCGTTCTGCACGAACACATCGCCTGGACCACGACCATAGGGATCGTCTTTATTCTCGCCGCCT
>JAISEX010000160.1 GCA_031263875.1 Eubacteriales Family XIII. Incertae Sedis bacterium
GGTTCGTGCTTTTTCATGACCCTCTTTTTATAAAACAAGAGGCGGTCGCCGATCATCAGCAGCGGACAGAACAGGTGGACGCCGAGGTTGGAAAACGTCATCAGGTAGGCGTTTCCCCAGGCCATGGGCGGCGCGAGGATCCCCCAGAAAATCAACATCGTGATGAGGATCGCGAAGGATATCGCGAACGACGCAACGGGGTAAAATCCGTACGCGCCCTCTTTCGCGTCTGCGCCGCGGGCTATTCCCGCCGCCGTCCCCACAATCAGCACGGCGAAGAAGGCCAGAACGACGATATTTGATTGTATGGTGTACGCGAACAGTATCTGGTACTTGGCGTGCCCCGCGAACACCCCGGTCGTCGTCAGCAATCCCAACGCGATGATAACAAACGCGGCGATGCGGTATCCCAGGATAACATACTTATTGCTGATTTTACTTACTTCCATATTTTTCCTTACTCCCCTTTGTCTGGCGGCCGAATAGACGGAAAGTCTTCATTCATCCCCTTATGTTTTATGAAAGAATTACGTTACAGCGCGACGTGCGGCGCGCCTCACGTGTCAGCCCGGCGGCCAGAGCATGGTGCGCTTGCCGAGCAGGTGGAAGTGCAGATGTTTGACAGTCTGCATGCCGTCCTCGCCGCAGTTATTCACGAGGCGGTACCCGTTTTCGAGCCCGAGCGACGCCGCGATCTCCCGCACCTTTGACAGCAGATGGCCGAGCGCCTCCTTGTCCTCGGCGGACTCGGTTACGTCGTCGAGCGATTCGTAATGCTTTTTCGGGATAATCAATACGTGGACGGGAGCCTGCGGTTCGAGGTCTTTAAAGCAGATGATCTCCTCGTCTTCATAGACGATATCTGAGGGGATCTCCTTCTGCGCTATTTTGCAAAAAATACAATCGGACATACGAAAACACTCCTTCATAAGCAACGGTGAAATTACCTTACGGGGTACCTCAAAAAACTTATGTTGTGCGGATTTGCCGTGAAGTTTGCCGCGATTCCCAGGCAAAAAACGCAGGAATACTGGTGGTATTTCGAGGCTTTTTGCCGAAGAAGCGCGGTGAAATGCGCGGCTAAGGCGTGCGACAGGAGTTTTTTGAGGTGCCCCTCTTATTATTATACCTCATCCGCAGCGGAATGCTCACCCGCGGCGGCTTTTCGGACGCGCCGTTTTCTTCACCTGTTCCATGCCGGCCACTAAGACCCTAGAGCGTAATATCTACCATCGTATTGATAAGGCTGCCGCCGCCGGGTATCTCGACTTCGATCCCGTTATCCGTGACCGCGCGCAGAGCGCCGTTTTTCGCCGCGGCAAGTACCAGCGCCCGCCGCGTGGCCCCGCGGCATTTTTCGCGGTATTCCCGAGCGGCTTCAGCGGCCGCCGCCATAAGCCGGTCGCTGCGTTCCTTTTTTACCTGTTCGGGAATTTGGCCGGGCATGTCCGCGGCCCGCGTTCCGGGACGCTTCGAATAGCGGAAGACGTGCACGTGCGCGAAACCGATGCGCCGCACCGCGTCCACACTCCGCTCAAAATCGGCTTCCGTTTCGCCGGGAAAGCCGACGATAATATCCGTTGTGACGCCGAACAGCGGATCACGCTCCCGCAGAACGGCGATGATCTTCCGGTAATCCTCGATCGAATACCGCCGCCCCATCGCGGCGAGCACGTCGTCGCTGCCGCTTTGCAGCGACAGATGAAGATGCGGGCACAGTTTATCGATGCCGATAAGACGCCGCGCGTAACCGGCGTTGACCACGGTCGGTTCGAGCGAGCTGAGGCGGATCCGAAACTCACCGGGCAGATTCGCGATCTCCTTCGTCAGCGCGATCAGGTCGTACCCGCCATCCCCGTACAGCGCCGCGTTGATGCCTGTCAAGATTATCTCTTGACACCCGCGGCGGATCAGCTCCGCAGCCTCGGCCATTATCGCGGCATACGCGCGGCTGCGCACGGGCCCCCGCGCGGCGGGAATAACGCAATAGGCGCAGTGCCGGTCGCAGCCATCCTCGATTTTCAGATAACTCCGCGTCCGCCCTTCCGCAGCGGTATCCGCGCCATTATACGAAACGGAAACGCTGCCATCTGTTTCTTGATTTTCTTCGGAATCTCCGAGCCGCTCGCAGATCAGTGCCGGCAGTCCGTCCTTGCCGGCGGAGCCGAGCAGCACATCTATCTCCGGCATATGCGCGAGCTCGTCCGCCGACGTTTCCGCGTAACAGCCGATCATCGCGACCACCGCGCCGTGATTCAGCTTCTTCGCTCGGCGCGCGAAATTACGCGATTTCCTGTCCGCGATACCCGTGACCGTGCACGAGTTGATCACGTAGACGTCCGCCCGCTCCGTTTCGGGAACGACGGAAAAGCCAAGCTCTGCGAACCGTTCCGCCAGCTTTGCCGTTTCATATTGGTTGACCTTGCAGCCGAGCGTATAGAAGGCTATTCGTCTGTTCATTCGTCCAATTCGAGTTCGTAGCGTATCATCGCGATCGCGGCGGGCCCCGCGGTTTCCGTCCTGAGTATCGTCTTGCCGAGGGAGCAAACGCATGCGCCGGCGCTCCGCAGCATATCCGCTTCCTGCCCGGTAAATCCGCCCTCCGGCCCGATAATAAGCGCGATCTCCCGCGCCTCGCCGCTTGCCCCGTGCGCGCGCAGGACGCTCTTAATGCTCACGGCCTGTTCCTGTTCGTAGGGAAAAATCAGAAGCGTATCCGTCGGCACAGCGGCGGGAATATCCGAAACGCCGATGCTCTCACACACCGCCGGCACCGCGCCGCGCCCGGACTGTTTGCAGGCTTCCTCCGCGATCCTTTGCCACCGCGCCGTCTTCGCCGTCATATCGGCGGGCCGTGACACGCTGCGCGCGGAGATGACCGGCACGACAGCATACACGCCGAGCTCCGTTGTCTTCTGTATAATGGATTCCATCTTGCCGCGCTTCGGCAGGCACTGAAATAAGGTTACCTTCGTTTCGGGTTCGGTGTCGGCCGCCCGCGCATATAGCACTTCAAAGTGTGCGGACAGCGTGCCGCCATCATCGGTATAACCTATCAGTTGGGAGAAAAATTCGTTTCCGGAACCGTCAGAGAGCATCGCTTCCGCGCCGGGCCGGAGCCGCAGCGCGTTCCGCATATGGTGTATTTCGCGTTTGTCACGGATCGTGATTTCGCCGTTCAGAACGCACGAAGGATCGATCAGAAACCGGCGCATAGCAGCAGCCACTCTCCGCGCGTTTCCTCGGCGTAGACCTTCATTCCGCACGCCGCCACAGCTTCGAGCATATCGCCGCGTTCCGTTTCGAGCATTCCCGAGAGTATCATTTTGCCGTCGCCGGACAGCAGATTGGCGGACGCCGGCAGTAAAAGTTTCAGAATGCCGCTCGTGAGATTCGCGCAAATCACGTCGAAGCCCACGTTCCCGTTTGCGGAAACCAGCAGGTCGCGCACGGTTTCAACCGTAATATCGCCCTTGATAAGCTGTACGGTTTTTGCGACGCCGTTGCGCCCGATATTCTCCGCCGCCGAACGGAGCGCGTCCTCGTCGATGTCGATCGCGATCACCGTGCGCGCGCCGCGCTTCGCGGCCATTATCGCGAGGATGCCGGAACCCGTCCCCAGATCGAGCATCACGGTTGACGCGTCCACCGCCTTCTCCAGCGCCTCCGCGCACATCCCCGTCGTTTCGTGCGAACCCGTGCCGAACGCCATGCCGGGATCAATGATAATCGTTTCCGTCCCGCCTGCCTCGTACGGATGATCCGTTTCCCACGGCGGGCAGATGACGAATTTATCCGTTACGCGGAAGGGTTTAAACGAATCCTTCCATTTGGTTTTCCATTCGTCGCCGATCGCGGCCGTTTCGGAATAGAGCCGGCCGAAATCGGCGCCGGTCCCGTAATCTCCGTACTGCTCGCCGGCCTTCAGCTTCATCAACCCTTCCTTGACCGCGGCGATAAGCGCGTCGCCCTCCGCGTTATCCGGCGTGTAATAGGTGACCACCGCCTCGCCGGGAAGACCCGGATCGTCAAGGAGCGCCGGTTCGACGTGATCCCATATCACGCCCGCGCCGCCCGCGAGTATCTGTTCGATATCCGCCTTATCCTCAATACTGACGCCGTCGACCCCGAAGCCGAGAAGCATCGCGCTCACCGCTTCGGCGCCCGCCGTCGTCGTATAAATCTTTGTTGCTTTGTATGTTTTATTCTCGTCCATGTGCGCCTATCATTTTCCCGCCGTGCCGCGGTACGCGAGCAGATATGCCATCGATACGAACACCGCCCCGCCTATTATATTCCCGATGGTGACGGGAATGAGATTCGACGTGACAAACGAACCCCACGAGAGCGCGTCCAAAGCGCTCTGCGAAACGCCGTTATCCAGAGCCATGCCGGTAAATGCGGGATCCGCTTTCGCGAACAACCCCGCCGGTATATAGTACATGTTTGCGACGCTATGTTCAAATCCCGACGTCACAAACAGCCAGATGGGAACGAAGATGCCGAGCATTTTTCCCGCCATGCTCCCCGTCGCGTACGAAAGCCACACCGCGAGGCAGACGAGCCAATTACACAGGAGTCCGAGGATCAGGGCGCTGTGCCACGCGAGCCCCGTCTTGGCCGTCGCTATTTTCACCGTCACCGCGCCGAGCATATCGCCGCCGCTGTGGAACAGTCCCGTTTCGGACATGAGCCACGCGATAAACAGCGCGCCGGCAAAATTACAGACGTACACGATGGCCCAGTTCCTGAGCATCGAGCGAACGCGCACGCGCCGCCGGATAACGCCGCCGATCATCAGCACATTACCCGTGAACAGCTCGCCGCCGCACAGGATCACCAACATCAGCCCGACCGCGAACATCGCGCCCGCAAGCGCCCGGCCGAGACCGAACGTACCCGCCGCCGCCAAAAGATTGAAGGCCGCCATGTTGCTGCCCTCCGCGGCAAAGGCGATAAAAGCCCCCGCGAGAAAGCCGAGGACCGCGAGCGTGATCCACCCGCTCTGTGCCTTCTTCCCGGCGGCGTCTATGCTGGCTTCGAGTATTTGGTCCGGTTTCAGCGTTGGGTTCTGCATTCTTACTCCACCGATCAACTATTGCACAAAAATGAAAATTCCGAAGAACCGTCTGACGGCAATCCATACCTTATCTCGGATAAGTGGGTCGCCTGCGCGCGATTTTTGCCTTCCGGTCGAGCCGGCCCGGCAGCCACCTCGCGACATCGGCATCCCGTGTATGAAACAGAAGGATAAATAACCAGTCGTAACGAGGACTTCAGAATTCTCTTTAACGCATAATACCACAAAACAGCTTTTTTTGTGTGAAGCGTTTTATGATTTTATTATTTCACGTAATTTGTAATGTTTATTATACTTCCCGCAAGCGCGGCCGGCGCTCCGCCGCAAGCAGCCGCAACGCTCACGGTCTACCGTTCCTTTATATGATAAAAATCATACCGCCGCTGCTCTGTTACCGGTACCTGCGCCCGAACCTTCGCCAGATAACCGAGATCGATAACGCCCGACGCGATGGTTTCGTCCGTGCCCGCATAGGTGACGAAGGAACCCCACGGATCCACAATGCAGGAATGCCCGAATGCCTGATACGGCGCGTCGGGATCGGGTGCGGGCGAGCACGCCGCGATATAAATCTGCTCATCGACCGCGCGGGACTTCATCAGGATATCCCAATGCGCCGCTCCCGTTACCGGGCTGAACGAAGCCGGCATCACGACGAGGTGCGCCCCCGCGTCCGCCATCGCGCGAAACATATCGGGGAAACGCGCGTCATAGCATATCGCGACGCCGATCTTGCCGAACTCCGTATCGACGACCGTCAGCGACGTTCCCGCCTCCAGCGTCGCGGATTCCTTAAACGTGACCCCGCCCTCGATATCGACGTCGAACATATGCATCTTGCTGAACGAACCGAGCTGCGACCCGTCCTTCGCGAATATAAACGAAGAGTTGCGCAATTTATCGCCGACGAGCTCCGGTATGGAACCGCCGACGAGATACACGCCGCATTCCTCCGCGAGCCGCGCCATAAATTCCACGGTCGCGCCATCCGCGGGCTCGGCATACTCCCGGAAATACCGGTTCTCGTAGGGGCAATTCCACATCTCGGGAAGCGCCACCACCGCCGCGCCATCCGCCGCCGCGCGCCGCACGAAATCACCCGCCTTCGCGCGCGAAACCGCCCTATCGAACGACGATGAAAACTGGCACAATGACAGGGTATATGTTATATTTTCCATTATAAACACACTTCTTTCTTTTCATAATTTAAATTCGGGCGCATGGGGCTGTCTTCGCGGTTACTTACAAAGGAGCTGTGAAAATCATCACTATAGCAGCTTCCATATTTTGCATACGCCTCAGAACAGCCCCACCGGGCTATCCGCTGCAATTCCTCGGCCGCAAGCGACCTGCGGGATTTGCCTGTTTTACGCGGCTTTAGCCGCAATGTAAAACAGGACAGCGAAGCGACCGCAGGGAGCGGAGGAGTGAGCGCAGCGAACGTTCCGCTGCTATCCCTTGCGCGGGTAAGGCGAGAAAGGTAAACAGCATACCCATCCTCCCACGGCGTATCACGTTATCGCGTGCGCGACAACCGGCGCGAGATGGCAACACGACACATCCGTCCTTTTCATGCCGTCCCCGCGTCAGTTACATTTGCGACCTCAGCAAGCAGAGGAAAACCTAGCCAATTGACCATAAACAAAGGCCGTAAGCGCAAGCTATTACACCTTCTCCACACGTATCGCCGTTTCGTGGCCGTTCAGATCGTACGTCTGCGCCGCACCGTCCTTCTCCGCCACGAGCACCTCCGCGAGCGTTTCCTTCTTTATATACTCGCCGTAGGCATGGGCGACGGCGCTCACCTCCGCGTCGCCGTCATACGCGACACGGACCCGGTCCATCATCTCCAGATTTATCTGCTTGCGAATCTGCTGGATCTTCGAGATAAATTCCCGCGCAATGCCTTCACGGACGAGCTCGTCCGTCAGCGTCGTGTCGAGTATCGCAAAGACGTCCTTCTCTATCGCGACGGCAAAGCCCTCTTTCGCGTCGATCTGTACCGTAATATAATCCTTCTCGATAACGACCTCGTCGCCACTCGCCGGTTCGGTCCGCCCCGCGCGCACGGCGGCGTCCGTCAGCGACCACACCACGCCGCTTTCGCCGGCATTATCGAGAGCCGCGATAAGCGCCGCGCTGCCCGCCCTCGCGAGCGAAGCCGCGAACGCCTTCATATTCGCGCCAAGCGCCTTACCCGCAACGCGGAAATCCGGCTTTACGCTCATATCGAAATATTTCGTCGTGTCGTTCGTAAAAACGACCTCCTTGATATTCAGTTCTTCTTTGATAAGACCGGTCATATCGCCGATCAGCGGTTCGTATTCCCCGTCCACGATCACCGCGGGCAGCGGCTGGCGAACCTTGATGCGCTCCTTCTCCCGCGCGCCGCGCCCCAGCCCGACGAGCACGCGGACGAGATCCATCTTCCGCTCCAACGCCTC
>JAISEX010000199.1 GCA_031263875.1 Eubacteriales Family XIII. Incertae Sedis bacterium
CCGCCCCGCCCATCCTACCACGGCGTCCCCGTTTCCCGCACAAACGCAAAAAGAAACGAGAAACGGAATTTAACATGAATCCCCTCTCCCTGCCGTCACCCATCTGCCATCCGCGGGCGGCAGAATGCCGCCCCTACCACCCGGGCGTAGTAAGCAAAGCGAAGCAATCCAAGGAGTACATTGCGCAAAACTGGATTGCTTCGTCAGCTATGCTTCCTCGCAATGACCGTAGCGCCCTCGCCGTCATTGCGAGCGCAGCGAAGCAATCCATGCGCAAAGAAACTGCAGATACGGACGGAATGGCGACGGCGCATATTCTACAGATTCACCCGTCATTGCATTTTTCACGCAGCTACGCTTTCGGGCAAAACGACGCCCCAACCCCGCCCATAACCAACTCTTATCAACCCCATAAAAATCGCAATCACAAATCTTGACGAAAGAGGTGTATATTATATGAGGAATACAAAACTTTTGCGGTTTACGAACACAGGGGAGATATGTACCAATCCATAACAAACACCTTCCATATCATGGGGGGGGGGGGCGTCACCGCATTACCCTTCTAATGTAAACTTCTCGGTATCAGCAAGAAGCACTTTTTCTGCATCTTGTTCCAATACAATAACCAACTTCATTATTAAAAGAAAACAGCCTGCAAACGCGCCGTACGCAGGGGCTGTTTCTTCACGTTACCTGCGAAGCGGCGAAAGGAGAGGTAAACTCATGGAAACCACCAATATGAAATCGAAAAAAGCTGTCAAACTGAGCGGGGTCCTCGTGTGCCTTATGATGCTCTTGGCTGGTTTTGCTGTCGGCCTCAATGTCGGCAGTCGACTTTTCACCGACCAGCCTGATTTCATCACATGGATCATCGTAGGTGTCGTGATACTTGGCTGCGTTATAATACCTTTTGTTAAGAGAAAAGAAAAGCAGTAGGCGAACGCAAACCATAACCGGCACATACGCGAACTTCCTATAAACGGGGAAAATTCGGGCTTCCCTGCCGTCACCAAATCCCGCACTCACTCAGCGCCGCAAGAATGATCTCCGGCGTGTGCCGGCACACGTCGTCGATCAGCACGCGCTCGGTCAGTTTGTGGAAGTCCTTGCCCCACGGCCCGATATTGATGACGGGCATCGCGATCTCCGCGATATCGCCGAAGGGTATGGTGTAACGGCCGCCGTACAGCGGCATCAGCGCGGTGAGCGCCTGTTCCGCGCGCGCGTCTATGCCGTAACCCGCGTAGCTGAGATCCGATATGCCCGTATAAAAATTTTCCGTATCGTAGGGCACGCCGAACCTGTCGGCGCTGAAAGCAGCGAGTTTCCGCGTTAACGCCTTACTATCCGCTTCGGCTTTGTCAAGAAAAATGTTTGACACAGCCGGATACCACGGCGGCAGCAGACCGAACACGATGCGGGGGCGCAGATCGCGTATCCGATCGAAAACAAAATCGATCAACTCGAAAGTGAGCTCCGCCGCCGTCCTTGAGTCTTCGGACGCGGGGCGCGTAAAGTTATCGTTCGCCGCCGCCTGTCTTTGCGTCCACGCGCGCCGGAATTCCTCACCGCCGTCCTTCTCCGCCTCGCGCAGCAGCTCATCAAACGACGAAACCGTTATAGTATACGGGAAGTCCGCGGGACGGTCATCCTCCGCTTCCGCGGTTCCGGCATTACCCGCCGTCAGAGCCAGATAGCGCCGGTAACTTTCGTTCGCGCGCCGGTAGACCTCGCCGGCGGCAACCTCGGCGGTTTCCCGCAGTTCGCGCGCGATCCGGTTCATATCGCGGCCCAGCGTCAGAATGCTGAAACAGCCGGCCGCCGAAAGCGGCATGGAAACGTCGTAGGCGTCCTTGCGGTCGCGAAAATAACTCCACGTCGGCGGCGGAGCGGCCTCGCCGCCCGAAACGTCCGAAAACGCGAGGTTCAGTTCGGTGGCGCGCACGAGCGCGCTGAGTATGCCGATAGGATTGACGCCCTCAAAAACCTTGCTGATATGCGCAAGCGAGCCGCGCGCATAATAGAACGGCATCGCCTTGCCGACGGAACCGGCGGAAAATACCCCGCGCGAAAAATCCCTGCGCTGGTGCGGCTCGGAATTTATCGTCAGGCGGTAGTCGAACCCGTGCCGTTTTTTAAGCGAAGCCAAAAGACCGGTCGCCGCGCACATACCGGCCGAAAGATTTTCTTCGTCGGGCAGCGCCAGCATAATCACATTTCCGCGGAATTTTACGTCTTCCCGTTTTATCAGCTCGCCGAAGCGCAGCATCAGCGCGATCTGCACCGCGCCGCCGCCTTTCATATCCGCGCCGCCGTGTCCGAAAAGAAACGCTCCGCTCTCAAGGTCGGCGCGCGCGTCCGGCGACAACGATCCGCGGATTTTAAGCAGCGCGTCCCTCAGCGCATCCGGCGAAAACGCAATATCCTTCAGCGAGCCGAAATCCTCGACGCCGGCGACGTCGCTGTGATGGATCAAAACGACGGTCTGCGGGCCTTCGCCGCGAATTACCGCCCAAAATACCGACCGGCCGCAGAAATCTTCCGGAATATCATAACAACCCCACGAGCCGTTATTCTCCGAAAAATACGGCGCGGACGAAAAAACGCCGCGAAGAAATTCCGTGGCGCTGTTTTCCGCAAAGCCGCCTGTCACACTTTCCGCCGCGATATAGTCTGTCAGAATGCGGCGGATCGTATCGGCAGACGGTCTCACACTTTCAACCATACCGCACAGCGGCACAAACAGGCGGTGCTATAACGACCTGATTCGCAAGGGGCGTTGCGCGCATACGAGCTGCCCCGCAGCGCGCGCACCGAGGCATATTTGGACGGCGAAGCCGGACAAAGGCCGTCCCCGAGCAAATCAGCGCCGTTATAGCATCTCGCATGTACGACTTTATTTTTCACACTTCCCTCCATACGGGACAGGTCAGGCACGTCGGCCCGCCCGTTCCCCGCAGCGACAGTTCCGCGCCCGGGTAGGTCAGGACTTCGACGCCCGCGGCTTCGAGCTGGCCCTGTATTTCCGGGCAGCCGCTTGCAAGGACGCAGTGTCCCGGCGACAGCGCGAGCAAGTTGCTGCCGAGGCGTTCGTATTCTTCGTCGCCGACCTCGAACAGCTGGTACCCTCTGCCAATCAAAAGTTCACGGAAGAAGACGGGCATATATTTTGAGTAGACGACCGCCTTATCCGTATCGACAAAACTGATAACGCTCATCAGATGCAGGCAGGCATCGCGCCCGTCCGCGTGCGGCATCGGCACGACGATGTGTTCTTTCACGCAATCCTTTGTCAAGTCGATAAATTGACGGATACCCTCGTCGTTCGTGCGGTAACCGCGTCCGATCGCCACCGTGTCCTCGTCTATCCAGAGAACGTCGCCGCCCTCCATCGTACCCGGCGCCTCGATAACGCCGAGCGTGGGTATGCCGGCGCTTTCGAGAAAATCGCGCGCCGCGGCGGCTTCGCCGCGACGCAATTCCTTTCCCATGTTAAAGTAGACCGCGCCCCGTTTCGTGATC
>JAISEX010000202.1 GCA_031263875.1 Eubacteriales Family XIII. Incertae Sedis bacterium
CAGACAGACCTTGGCAAAGACGGCGAGGCGGATGTGCCGGAAGGCGAAGAAGGTGTTGACTGGGTGATTCACGAAGCCATATACGATAACGTGGATGATGTCGACTCGCCTATCAATGATGGTAACCACTACTATCAAATCGAACCCATCGCGTGGCAAGTGCTTGAAAACAATAACGGAGAGCTGTTTCTGCTTGCACGTGACTGCCTTGATCGTGAAAATTACAACGAAACTAGAATAGGCATTACCTGGGGTACATGTACGCTCCGCTCATGGCTGAATGGCTACGACGAGTCGTTTAACACAGATAATATCGACTATAGTTCGGAAAATTTCCTCGCTAACGCATTCATAACCGGCGAGCAGGACGCAATCAACACTACGACGAACCAGAATTATACTAGTTCAAGTGATTATGTGAGCGATGGAACGACAACAGACGACAAGGTATTTTTGCTCTCTGTGCCTGAATCAAAGAGCTATGGATTCAATTTAAGCCTAGCTGTTTATGATTCCGCTCGCAGAGCCAAACCCACGGATTACGCGATAGCAAAAGGAACAAGAATCTCAACAAACGAGACGTATTACGGTAATTCTATGTGGTGGCTCCGCTCTCCCGCTAAAAATACTGAAGCGGCAGACAAAGCTGCGGTAATCAGCAACAACGGTTACGTATCCCAGAATGGGTACGGCGTCAACAATACGTTCACCTCGGTACGTCCCGCTTTAAAAATAAATTTAACATCTGTAATCTTTGTATCTGAAGACAGCGAAACGTTTATTATCACCAAAATACCGACGATCACTACAACGTCATTGTCGAACGGCAAAGTCGGAACGGCGTATAGCCAACCGCTTGTTGCGAAGAGCATTACGCCCGTAACGTGGTCGGTCACCGGTAACCTGCCGAACGGCTTGGCACTGGATCCAAGCGTCGGTGTAATCAGCGGTACGCCCACGGTGGCAGGTACATTCACTTTCACGATACAAGCCGATAACGACGGGCCGACTCCCGCGACGCAAGCTCTGTCCATTACCATAGCCGCTCTGCCTCCGCCGCCACAATATACCGTGATCATAAATAACGGCACGGGCGGCGGATCGTATGTGAAAAATACGACCGTCAGCATTACCGCAAACGCGCCTGAAGACGGTAAAGTGTTCGACACATGGACGACGAGCGACGTAACTCTTGCCGATCCCAATAGCTCCACAACGAGCTTCACCATGCCCGATAAAGCGGTAACCGTAACGGCGACGTACAAAGCCGATCCAAAGGATTCGGATGGCGATGGTGTGCCCGACTATGTTGAGATTGAAGAAGGCACCGATCCAAACGACGCCACGAGCTTTAAAGACACGGACGGCGACGGCGTACCGGATTACGTCGAAGAGCAAGATGGAACTGATCCAACCGACAAGAACAGCTTCAAAGACGTGAACGGCGATGGCATACCGGATTATAACGAAGATCCCACACATCCGCAGAACAACCCGCCAAAGGCAGACGGTTGGGTATATGAGAATGGCGCGTGGAAGTTTTTTATTGACGGCGAAGCGAAAATCGGTTGGCTGTATGATGACGGCGCATGGTATTACACCAATAAAGACGGCATTATGCAGACGGGTTGGATTTACGACCATAACACCTGGTACTATCTCGCCGGAAACGGTAAGATGAAAACTGGCTGGGTGAAAGACGACGGCAACTGGTATTACCTTTCCGGAAACGGCGCGATGGTCTGGAGCAAATGGTTCCACGACACCGACGGAAGTTGGTACTACCTTTCCGGCAATGGCAAAATGCTGACGGGGAAGCAGCGCATCGGCGGGAAAGTTTATTCATTCAAGGGAAACGGAGTGTGGGTCGGCTAGACCGGGCAAGCTAAATTACATACTCATTTAAAAAGGGTCGCATGGAAACGTGCGGCCCCTCCCCGTTCTCGCAATCAATAAAAATGTTTCATAATAGTTCGGGAGGGTTTTTGCAAAAATCACTTGAACGTGCGTTCGCGAACAAGGTATAATGTTTATACAAACAAGAGTATGGAGGGCGAGATGGCAAAGGCGAAGAACAATCAAAGTATCAATGTTAAAGGTACGGAAATCGCGCTGTATCGGGCGAATGCCGATGACTACATATCGCTGACGGATATGGCGAAGCATAAAAACGCGGAAATCCCTGCGACCGTTATATCGCACTGGATGAGCACCAATTTCTCCATAAATTACATGGGACTGTGGGAGCGAATGAACAATTCCGGTTTTAACGTCACGGGATTCCGTGAGGTTAAAATGCTCAGCACTGAGCCGGGTTTTGCGCTTTCGCCTAAACAATGGATCGCGATGACTAACGCGACCGGCATCACTTCAAAAGCGGGGCGGTATGGCGGCGGCACGTTTGCCCATCGTAATATTGCCTTTGAGTTTGCCTCGTGGCTCAGTCCGGAGTTCAAATATTATCTTATCAGCGAATTTGAACGTATGAAATCCGCAGAGGTTTCCCGCCAATCATTGGAGTGGAACCTGCAGCGAACGATAAGCAAGATAAATTACCGCATCCACACCGACGCTATCAAAGAGCATATTATCCCGCCGGTAATTACGAAAGAGCAGGCCAAAATGATTTATGCGTCAGAGGCGGATATGCTATTACCTCGGCAGCTCATAGTCGAAACAAAGCGGCGAAGATTTTCGTCAGTATGCGAGGCGGCAGAACCGCGCATACCGGTCGTATGTAAGGATTCTGCCAACAAAGCAGACTGGCGAAAAGATCGGCTCGACTTCCTGCTATGAGTTGCCGGGGTAATAAGTGTAGCACTGTTTGGGAAAACCGCCGCCGAGTGGCGCAGCGCACATCCAGCCGTCAAAAGCAATATTCGTGATGAGGCGACGCTGGAACAACTTATCGTCTTATCCAATATGGAGAGTATAAACGCGCTTCTGATAAAACAGGATTTGGCGCAGTCCGAACGGCTGGTTCAGCTCAATCAGGTGGCCATTGCGCAGATGATGTCGTTATTGAAGAATACCCAGATAAGGCAGTTGGGTGATAGCGGGGGAGGTGGTTTATAAGATTGTAAATACGTACGCAATGACGATGGGATTATAGACCGGGTTATAGGCTGACGGACGTGTTTCAGATCGTCGGTCAGGTTCGCGGGTGACGAACGGCAGCGCGGGGATCCATGGACGCATTCGCTTTGCCCGTTGGCCGAATGACGAGCTGCTCGCCGCGGAAAGACTCGCCGGAACCTGCCCGTGAGCTATGGTATAATAATTATAAATATCCTATTTTACGTGCGTATCATTCGGAGGTTATTCATGGCGTACTACTTTGACGAACCATCAAGAACATTTAATGAATATTTGCTTGTCCCCGGCTATTCCTCGAAGGAATGCACGCAGGACAGTGTGGATTTGGCGACGCCGCTCGTCAAGTATAAGGTAGGCGAGGCGCCGGCGGTGAGGATGAATGTGCCGATGGTTTCGGCCATTATGCAGGCGGTTTCGGACGACCGCATGGCGGTGGCGCTTGCGAAGGAAGGCGGCGTTTCCTTTATATACGGCTCGCAGAGCGTCGAAAATCAGGCGGCGATGGTGAAGCGCGTCAAGGCGCACAAGGCGGGTTTTGTGCGTTCCGACAGCAATATCCGGCCGGATCAGACGCTCGCGGATATTATCGCGTTGAAGGAAAAGAGCGGGCACAGCACGATTGCGGTCACGGATGACGGCACGGCAGGGGGCAAGATCCTCGGCATCGTGACGAGCCGCGATTACCGGGTAAGCCGCACGCCGCTCGATATGAAAGTCAGCGAGTTTATGACGCCGTTTGAAAAGCTCGTCTACGCGGAGGATGGCGTGAGGCTGTCTGAGGCGAACGATATCCTGTGGGATCACAAGCTGAACGCGCTCCCGATCATCGATAAGCAGCAGCGCTTGACGCATTTCGTGTTCCGCAAGGATTATGACAGCCACAAGGAAAATCCAAACGAATTGCTTGACCGGCAAAAGCGTTACATCGTCGGGGCCGGCATCAATACGCATGATTATCGGGAACGCGTGCCGGCGCTTGTCGAGGCGGGCGCGGACGTGCTCTGCATCGATTCGAGCGAGGGTTTTACGGAGTGGCAGAAGGATACGCTGGCGTGGGTCCGGGCCGAGTACGGTGATACGGTGAAGATCGGCGCGGGAAATGTGGTCGATAAGGACGGCTTTGATTTTCTCGCCGACGCGGGAGCGGATTTCGTGAAAATCGGCATCGGCGGCGGCTCGATCTGCATTACGCGTGAGCAGAAGGGCATTGGACGCGGCCAGGCGTCGGCGGTGCGGGACGTCGCCGCGGCGCGCGCCGATTATGCGCGCAAAACGGGTTACTATATCCCGATCTGCAGCGACGGCGGCATTGTATACGATTATCATATGACGGTCGCGCTCGCGATGGGCGCGGATTTCATGATGCTCGGCAGGTATTTCGCGCGTTTCGACGAGAGCCCGTCCGCGCGCCTGAATATCAACGGGACGTATGTCAAGGAATACTGGGGCGAGGGCAGCAACCGCGCCCGCAATTGGCAGCGCTACGATATGGGCGGCGAGAGCAAGCTGAAGTTCGAGGAAGGCGTGGATTCCTATGTTCCGTACGCCGGCAGCCTGAAGGAGAATGTCGGGCAGACGCTCGCGAAAATCAAGGCGACGATGTGCAGTTGCGGCGTGACGAGCATTCCCGACCTACAGAACAACACGAAACTGACGCTCGTCAGCGCGACTTCCATCGTCGAGGGCGGCGCGCACGACGTTATTTTGAAAGAACCGGGCGGCGGGGTGAAGTAGGGTGACTGTGAATGCCCGGAGTCATCAGGATTTGACTGCGATGGCGTTTGGTTTGGGCGCATGGGGCTGCCTTAAGCGGTTGGAGAAATGGTGTGCTTGGGTTTTGAGTGATAGGAAATAATGGTATTTCGCATTAAAATAAGCCAGCCCCACCGGGCTATCCGCTGCAATTCCTCGGCCGCTTGTTTTACGTAATTGAGGAACAGAGTAAAGCAAAGCGGCGAGATAATCGTAGAGAATAAAATTCCGCGGCGGCCTGCGGGATTTCCGCTGCTATCCCGTGCGCGTCGCCGTCGCTGTGCTCCGGCTCCCTGTGCGGGCACGGTGTATGGCGTGAGTGAAAGTTTTGATAAGGAAGTGAAATAATATGCCGGTAACAATTACAATGCTAATATGCGCGGTGATTCTCGTCGCCGTTATCGTTTTTCTCGTGTGGTTTGTAAAGCGCATGAACAAGATACAAAGAACGGTGTCGAACATGGATAGAGAAGCGATAGACGCGTTGCTGACAAGGCGAAGCGTGCGCAAATATAAGCCCGAACAGGTGTCAAGGGAAACGCTTGACAGGCTGCTCGAGATAGCGACCTACGCGCCGAACGGCAAGGGATTACAGACGCCGCTGATCGCCGTGGTTCAGGATAAGGAAACAACCGACAGGCTCCGCCGCATGAACGCGGAGATTTGGGGAAAGGGCGATATCGATCCCTATTATGGAGCCCCGACGATAATCGTGGTGTTTGCGCCGACGGACGGCTCGTCCTATGTGGAGGACGGGTCGAGCGTGCTGACCTATCTGACGATCGCCGCGCACGTTCTCGGACTCGGCTCCTGCTGGGTCAACCGCGAGCTGCAGATGTTTGAAACAGGGGAAGGCAAGGCGATGAAAAAGGCGTGGGGAATCCCCGAAAAATTTGTCGGTATCGGCGGCGTGGCCGTGGGGTACGTTGATGGCGAACTGCCGAAACCCGCTCCGCGCAAGCCGGACTATGTGAAGTGGGTGTAGGATTATGAAACGGTACGAATACCGCACGATACAATATAAGGTCAAAGGAAATTTATCTCCGAAAATCGAGGAAGATGTTATAACGGCGCTTCTGAACGAAAACGCGCAGGAGGGCTGGGAATTATATAATACGGTTCCGATATGCGAAAATTACGGGAGAACGGTATGTTTGCAGTTTATATTGAGGCGGGAAATGAAGCAGAAAGCGGAGGCATAGGTGAGTTTTGATAAAATTTGGGTCGTTGATTTCGGCGGTCAGTACAATCAGTTGATAGCGCGGCGCGTGCGCGAGGCGAACGTGTACGCGGAAATCGTGCCGTATGAGAAGGCGATGGAGCGGCTCGAAACCGACGAACTGCCGAAGGGCATTATCTTTACGGGCGGCCCAAGCAGCGTCTACAAAGACGGCGCGCCCGCGCTTCCGCCGCAGTTTTTTGACTGCGGGATTCCCGTGCTGGGGATCTGCTACGGCGCTCAGCTTATGGCCCGGACGCTGGGCGGGAAGGTAGTCAGTCCTGATTTTAAAGAGTATGGCCGCGTCGCGATAACCCGCGGCGATACTTCCGGAGGCGAGGATGTGTCAAGCGTTTTGTTTGACGGCATTGATTTGACGAACGCGTATTGCTGGATGTCGCATACGGATTATATCGAAACCGCTCCGCCGGGATTCGACGTGATGTCGCATACGGATAATTGCCCGACCGCTTCGATGGAGAACGCCGCGCGCGGATTCTATGCGGTGCAGTTCCACCCGGAGGTGCATCATACGCCGTTCGGCCAAGCGCTGTTAAGGAATTTCCTTTACCGGGCGTGCGGCTGCACGGGCGACTGGACCATGTCGAGCTTCGCCAAGGAAAAGATCGCGGAGATTCGAGAAACGGTCGGCAGCCGCAAAGTTTTGTGCGCGCTTTCCGGCGGCGTGGCCGTGGGGTACGTTGATGGCGAACTGCCGA
>JAISEX010000030.1 GCA_031263875.1 Eubacteriales Family XIII. Incertae Sedis bacterium
GGTAAGTCGATTTGATCGGCTTCGCCCCGAAACGCAGATGCGAGATGGTCACACCGCCCGACTTCTTCGAGTCGTAGGCGAAATATCCCTGCGCGTACATTTCCGTATGGTCGCCGATAATCTTGATCGCGGTCTTGTTCGCGCCGACCGTGCCGTCCGAACCGAGCCCCCAAAACTTACATTTGATAGTGCCCTCCGGTTCGCTCGAAAAGCCCTTCGCATATTCGAGCGAGGTGTTCGACACGTCATCCGTGATGCCGATCGTAAACTGCTTCTTCGGCTCGATGGATTCCATATTCTCAAAGATGGCCTTGACCATGCCGGGCGTCGTATCCTTGCTCCCCAGACCGTACCGGCCCGCAAGTATCGTCAGGGAATCGCCGCGTTCCGCGAGAAGCGTCTTTATATCCTGATACAGCGGATCGCCGAGCGCTCCGGGCTCCTTCGTGCGGTCGAGCACCGTTATCTTCTTCACGGCAGCCGGCAGCACGTCGAGGAAGTATTCGGGCACGAACGGACGGTAGAGCCGCACCTTGATAAGGCCGACCTTGTCGCCCTGCGGAAGCGCATTCGCCATCGTTTCCTCGATGGTTTCGCAGACGGAACCCATCGCCACGATAATATTCTGCGCGTCGGGATGCCCCACATAGTCGAACGGCTTATACGAACGGCCCGTGCGCGCGCTTATCTCGTCCATATAATCGCGTACAATGGCGGGAAGCCGGTCGTAATACGGCTGCGACGCCTCCTTCGCCTGGAAGAATATATCCGGATTCTGCGCCGTGCCGCGGATAGCCGGATGCTCGGGATTCAGCGCCCGCGCCCGGAACGCCGCCACCGCGTCTTTGTCGAGCATATCCTCGAGATCGGCGTAATCCCACGCTTCTATCTTCTGGACCTCATGCGACGTCCTGAATCCGTCAAAGAAATGCAGAAAGGGTATGCGCGACTTGATCGACGCGAGATGCGCCAGAGCGCCGAGATCCATCACCTCCTGGACTGAGTTTGACGCGAGCAGCGCGAAACCCGTCTGACGCGCGGCCATCACATCGCCGTGATCGCCGAAAATGCACAGAGCGTGCGCCGCGAGCGTCCGCGCCGTCACGTGGAACACACCCGGAAGGAGTTCCCCCGCGATCTTATACATATTGGGTATCATCAAAAGCAGGCCCTGCGACGCCGTATAGGTCGTCGTCAGCGCGCCCGCGGCGAGAGAGCCGTGCAGAGCCCCCGAAGCGCCGCCCTCCGACTGCATCTCCGCGACCCGCACTTCCTGCCCGAAGATATTCTTCTTCCCGTGAGCCGCCCATTCGTCGACGGATTCCGCCATTGGCGACGACGGGGTAATGGGATAAATCGCGGCGACATCGGTGAAAGCGTACGATACATACGCCGCCGCCGTGTTTCCGTCCATCGTCTTGATAAGAGGTTTTTTGCTCATTTTGATTCCTTCACTCCTTCTAAAATATAAAACAAATGTGTCAAAAGTATAAAATAAATATGTCAGTTACCGAACACAATATCTTCAACCGTCGTAATGCAGGTCGTTTCGCCCACGTCGGGGCCCGCAACGATATCGCCGATGCGGTCCACGATAATGCCGAACCGTTCGCCGTTCGCGGTGGCATAGATGACGCCCGCGCACTGTTCCCGCGGCTCTTCCGCAGCGTCAAGTTTCATGCGGAAATCTATCAGCGGAACCACCCGACCGCCCCGGTAGATAACGCCTCTCACGTGATCCGGAGCGCCCGGCACCCGCACGGGACAGGCGGGGATCCCCACCTCTTTGATATGCGCGACGTCGAGACCGAACGTTCTGCCCGCCGCGAAGAAAATCAAGTATTTATCCATTATTTCCGATCCGCCATTATTCCCTCATTTGAAAGCGCGTTACCGACCGTCTGAACCAGCCGTTCCGGTTTAAACGGCTTGACGATAAAATCCAGCGCGCCGAGCCCGACCGCCTCTATCACCATATTCTCCTGCCCCATCGCGGAACACATCACCACCTTGGCCGCCGGATCGATGCCGAGGATCTCGCGAAGCGCCGTCAGCCCGTCCATCACGGGCATCGTGATATCGAGAAGCACCAAATCCGGCTTCTCCTCCGCGAACCGCTCCACAGCCTCGCGCCCGTTTCGCGCCTCCGCAAAATCCGAATACCCGGCCTTGCTGAGATTTTCCTTTACCATCATGCGCATAAACGCCGCGTCGTCAACAACTAATATCTTCACCATTTGCCCCTCTGTAAAAACCACGGTTAAATAAATATTATATAGCATTTGGAGTACCGCCGCAATGAATGAGTTTGTCTGAAATTTCTCTGTAAAGTGCCCGTAAAACACCGAATATTCAGGCACCGGGAATTCTGCCGTGGCGGGCAGTGGGGCGGCAATCCCATAGGTCGAGATAGTTCTTCGGGCGCATGGGGCACTCAACAGGACTTTGTCCGTAATCGCGGGGAATCTTGCGCGCGGACGACCATAAAAAACGGCGTCTTGTTTTTGAGTGCCCCACCGGGCTATTCGCTGCAATGCCGCTCATGCCATCGTCTGTCATTCCGGGCTTGCCCCGGAACGTTCGCTTCGCTCACTCCTCCGCTTCCTGCGGTCGCTTCGCTGTCCTGTTTTACACTGCGGCTAAAGCCGCGTAAAACAGGCAATCCCCCAGACCAGGGTATCGGTGTGAGCGTAGTCTGCGGCATTTCCGCTGCTATCCCTTGCGCGTCGCCTCCGCTACGCTCCGGCTCACCTGTGCGAGAAAAGTACCTGGCACGCCCCTCCTTCATACGGCGGCCCCATTTCTCACATAACCAAAAAGCCCACGCGGGCGAAAACACGGGCGCAAGCCCCAACCCTCTGCCGCCGCCCGTCATTCCAACCCTATCCCGCAATCCACGCATGATTTTACTACTATACAAAAACGCACCGTCTATGTTATACTATACTCACAGTTGAACCGGTTCGAAAAGTTACCGTATGGTAGCCTGCCCGCAAGGGATAGAGCCGGTTCCTTTTATAATTCTATTTCATAGATTTCAACGATTTTGCCGCTCAGTAATTTTAAATAAACCTCCGCGTCGGTTTTATCTTTGCGATACGAACGCGCCACCGATTGAGCGCATGGGGCACTCAAAATGATTTTTGTGCGCAATCCGCGGGATAACCCTACGCGAGCATTTGCAAAAAAATATTTTATTTCCATATTCGATTTTATATTGATTTTTCTGTATTAGTATGGTATAAATACTATACAGGGAATAAGTCCCGGCGGTTGCTCCCATCCGTTACTACTTAATCTTGGTGTACCAAATCGGAGGCCACGAGAAAGGAGGGTGACGAGTTGCGAATAAACTTTCGCTTTAGCGATAGTAACCTCAATCACGCGGGTGCATTTGTCTACGCAAAGGGCAAAATCATGATACATTTGAGCCTTGATTACAAAACGGACGACAAATGCTCAACACCGGGTGAATATCTACATTATCACAGAACCTTTCAGGGCCGACCAACGCGCGAGTTTGCTAAAAAGGTTGGCATCTCTCCTGTCACGCTTATGTTATATGAGAATGGTACGCATCCGATAACATACGGCACGGCGGTTGTACTGGCCGAGGAATTGGGTATAGACTGCAAAAGGTTGTTGGATGAATACACTTCCTTCGTAGGCTATCCGTGTAGAGAGCTTTTGCGAAAGATGAGGAATGATTTATCTCTGACACAGAATCAGATCGCAAAGGAAATCGGGGTATCCCGAAGATCATACTCCCAGTGGGAACAAGGCGTGGCAAAACCGTGCCGCAAGCGATTTGAGAATATCGTTTTGGCACTCAATAAACGAAACGTGAATATATATCAGTACATATAGAGCCATCTAAAAGCCTGATGGTATGCGGTCAGGCTTTGGGATTTCGTTTGCCATTCGTACCTTTGCCCGTTCACTCCACTCATATATATAATGAAAGCACAAGGAGGGATCAACGATGAAGAAGATAAAATACTACCTCACATATGATGAGCAGCAGCTTATCATATACGCTCTGAACAACTTTCGGAACAGTCTGATTGCCAAGGATGAATACACCGACACGGTGAACGACGCGCTGCTTGCCGTTATGCGAGGCAAGGTGAAGAAAGTCAAAGTTGCATAGAAAAC
>JAISEX010000048.1 GCA_031263875.1 Eubacteriales Family XIII. Incertae Sedis bacterium
TTGATGCCGGACAGATGCTCCTTGATATATTCGACCTCGTCGGGAGGATTGATATAACCGGCCCGCTGCGCCGTGCCCGTTTTGCCCGCCACCGAAACGCCGAGATTTGCCAATCCGTACCGCATGGCGCCGTCCGTCACCACGAGCCGCATGCCGCGCAGAACGTTCTTGATATATTGCTGGTCGGTGATGTTCGCCTTGACGCCGGCCTCGCGCTCCACTTCGCCCGTGCCTTCGACCGCCTTGATAAGACTCGCGGTATTGAGCGTGCCGCCGTTCCCCAGCGTCGCGGTATAGCGCGCCATCTGCAGCGGCGTAAACGCCGTTTCGCCCTGCCCGATAGCTATGTTAAACTCGTCGCCGACGTTCCAGTCCGCGTAATTAAAGTACGTATATTTGCATTGCTCGGCAAGCTTCAGCGCCTCAGACTGTTTGACGCCGAGTTTGACCAGCCGGTCGCGTATCTCGCCCACCTTCGGATTTTCCTCCGTCCAACTGACGATCTCGTCGATGTTCGCGAGCAGCTTTTCCTGATCCTTCAATATCGTCGAGGTAAACGCATACTCGGCCTCGCCGCGCAGGTAATTTTTCAGTAATATCTTCGTGTTCGCTAATTTCCGGTCCGCCGTCGGCGCCGGGATAACCGTTTCGCCGATCTCCGCGCCGGACTTGACCCCCAGCCCGAACTGCTTCGCGTAATCGGTGATCTTGTCGATGCTGATATTATCCGCGTAACCGAGGTCGGCCCCGCCGTGTGCCCAATCCCGGCCCGTAGCCGCGTCGAAGAAGTAGAAGTTGCACGAGACCTGCAGCCCCTTGAACAGATCCACGTAGCCGTGGCTTCCGAGGCAACTGTAGGTATACGTGCCGATCTTGACGTACTTCGCGTCGTAGATGTTCCGGTTCGGATCCATCCCCGATTCGAGCGCCGTGATCGCGGTGATCGGTTTGAAGGTGGAACCCGGCTGAACGGCCGTCATCGACGCCACGTTATAGAGCGGCCGCGGCGACATGGGGTCGCGCGGATTATCGCCCTGCAGCTTGTCCCAGTTCTCCGTCGTGATCCCCTCGGTAAACAGGTTCGGGTCAAAATCGGGATAGGACGCGATGGCGAGCGGCTCACCCGTCTTGACGTCCATCACGATGGCCGCGCCGACTTTGGCGTTGGGCGCCCGCGACGCGTAGGTGTAACTGCCGAATTCACTCGTGAATTTGCTACCCGCCCGCAGCGTGTCGAGGTTCTTTTTCAGGGCGTCCTCCGCGATTTTCTGCATGCGGATATCGATCGTCAGCATGATGTCCTTGCCTTTTTGGGCCTCCGTGACGTCGCCGATCGTCCGTATCGTCGCCCCCGAGGAATTGACCTGCACCTGCTTCATGCCGTCCGTCCCGTGCAGCACGTCCTCCTGCGACCCTTCTATCCCGTCAAGACCGATCAGATCCGTCGGCTTGTATTTCTTCTCGTTAACGTATTCTTCCTTCTTCTCATCGGATATCTTACCGAGGTAACCGATAACATGGCTCGCGCTGTGGCCCTGCGGATAATACCGGATCGATTCCGCCACCACGGAAACGCCGTCGAGATCGTGTTCGTTTTCCTGGATCTCCAGAATGGTTTCCTCTTTCAGCCCGGACGCCACTTTGATCGGCACGTATTGCAGATAGACCTGATTCAAAAGCTCGTTGCGCACACTTATCACGCTTCTCGCGTCGGCCGCGGAAAGTTCGGGGTCGATCCCGAAGAAGACGCGTATGCCCTCAAACGCTTCCTTCGCGCTCGCGCCCGATTCCACGTTTTTTTGATACCGCTCGAGGAAGGTCTTCTTCTCGACGTTCTTTCTGAAATCCTTGTTTTGCAGGGAAACCGGCACGTTGATGCCGTTCTGCAGCAGTACCTTCTGCGCCTCGATCCGGTCGGTGCCGGGCTTGATATCATTCTGCCGGCATATCTCGTCGAAGGCTTCCATCGCCGTCATATCCGCGGGCAGCTTCTGCGCCGCGAGCCACTTCTCGATCTCCGCGTCGAAGGTATACGAATACTTCCCGTTCGCGTCGATAACGATCGGGAAACTGTCCTCCTGCGTTTCGCCATGTTCCTTGAGGATACCGATAAGTTTTACAATGGACGCGTTCGTCTTTTCGGCATTCAAGCCGTTCCGCGCGAAATTCACCGTAAAGCTCGGCTTGTTGCCGGCGAGCAGCACGCCGTTGCGGTCGTATATCGCGCCGCGCGGGGCGTCCGTCGATATCGTCTTTATCGTATTGGTGTCGGCGGCCTGCGTCCATTCGGAGCCCTGCACGCCCGTAATAACGAAAAGCCGTATCCCGAGAATGAGAAGCAGCGCGAGAAAGACGACCAGTATTTGATTGCTGCGCATCGTAAACCAGCTCATGCGAGCCCTCCCGTGTACCGGCGGTCATGCCGGTAACGTATGACCGAGCGGACGAAGATGAGGTGAAGGAGCGCCGTTATCACCGCGTGCATCAGGAGCAGCGGGAGCAGCGGTTTCAGCGCGAAGATGAAGTTCGTCGGCACGCCGCACAGCCGGTAGATAAGCCAGACGAAAAGGACGTTTACCGGGGTGGCGATCAGCGCCGTCAGAACGTCCGGTATCAATTTTTCGTGATTAAAGACGTTGCGCAAAAGCCGCGCCGCGATATAGACCATTACGAAAGTGATCGCCTGCGGCCCCACATACGGCGAGGTCGCGATATCGAGCAGACAGCCGAACACCGCGCCGAGCACGAGCCCAAACCGTTCCTCATATAAAAACGAAAAGACGACCACGAGGCAGAGCAGCAGGTTCGGCGAGTAGCCGAATATCGTTACGCGCCAGAAGACCGTCGTTTGCAGCAGAAATGCCAGCAGAAATATCGGAGCGGCAAAATAGTACCTCATACGAGAACCGCCACCTTTTTCATTCCCTTGAGATAGACCGCGGGATCGACGGCCACGTTCAGCAGCGGGCTGTCGCCCTTGAGCATCGCCTCCGTCACCGTGCCTATTTTGATGCCGCCGGGATAAATGCCCCCGATGCCGGACGTCCGGACTTCGTCGCCCTCCGCCGCGACGCCGTTCTCGTCAAGCAGATAACCTGACAGCTTGCCGCTTCCGTCGCCGTGGATAACGCCGAGGTACTGCTGCTTCTCGCCCTTTATCTCGAACCCGATATTATTCGTTTCGTCGATAATCGAGATGACGCGCGACCAGCCCTTTTCCGCCGTCAGGACCCGCCCCACGAGTCCGTCGCCGCTGAGCACCACGGAATTGCGCCTAATGCCCGCCTCGGTCCCCTTATCGATCGTGAAGA
>JAISEX010000072.1 GCA_031263875.1 Eubacteriales Family XIII. Incertae Sedis bacterium
CCACAGCTCCCGAACCCTCTGCCATCGTCCCCGTTACCGCCTGCGCTCAGCACATAGCGGCTCTTACTTCAGCGATACCAGCGCGTCGCCCGCGTTGACCGCCGCGCCCTTCTCGGTCAGAACGGCGTCTACCGTGCCCGCCTGGGGCGCGACTATTTCGTTCTCCATCTTCATGGCTTCAAGGATAAGCAGCGGATCGCCTTCGGAAACCGCATCTCCCGGCGCGACGAGAATATCGAGGACCGTTCCGGGCATCGGAGCTTCGACCGTCATCGCTCCCGCTGACGGAGCCGCCGCCGGTGCTGACGGAGCTGCCGCAGGCGCAGGTGCGGGAGCCGGAGCCGCTGCGGGCGCGGGAGCCGCTACAGGTGCCGGCGCCGCTGCGGGCGCTGCCACCGGAGCCGGCGCATATGAAGTCCCGCCGACTTCGTCAACGACAACCGAGTACGTCTGACCGTTTACCGTGATATTGTATGTCTTGCTCATTTACTTCCACCTTTTCTGCGAGAGAAAATTCTCCCCCTTACCTTCGGGCGCCTCTCTGAACTCTTGCCGCACAGCCTTGCTGTGTGTTTCGCCGCATTACTTCGGTTCAAAGCCTCACAATAGTGCTACTATTCCTGCGTTTTGAACCTGTGTACTGTGACGAACTCCGCGGCAATCCTGCACAGCCATAGTTCAGAGAAGTACCCTTACTATTCCTGCGATTCCACCTCAAGGTATGTCCGCAGCAAATACTGATTTAAAACCGCCGCGAGTCGATTGCGTCACGGTTGCCCATAACGCCCCACGCCGGCGCGTAACCGGCGCTGCGGTTGATTTTACGGATATACAAACCGGACGGCCCCGTCCCGATATACGGGAAGCCCGTGCCGCCGCCTTCATACGCCGCTACCGTCGCCGAGATAACAGCCGCCAGTTCCATCTGAGCGGGCGAACCGGCAAAGGACATGAAATTATCCGCTTCATACGCGTTGACCGCCGCAGAAAGCACCGCAGCCAATTCATCGCCAACCGGATTATTTCCCGCCTGACCGGCTTCCGAAGCGCTGACCGCCGCGGAAAGCACCGCCGTTAATTCATTGCCAAGCGGTAATTTTCCATTATTTTCCACCACGGCAGCCCCGACAGCTCCGTTTGAATTATTTTCCAAGCAGTCAGCGCCACGTCCCGACGCTCCCGCCCCGGAATCAACGCCGCTCGCGCCCTTATCTTTTGCTTTCCTCTTAAACAATCCCATCTGCATCAGTCTCCTTTTATACCTACAACGGAATATTTCCGTGCTTCTTCGCAGGCAGGCTCTGACGTTTGGATTCGAGCATGTCAAAAGCGCTTATCAGGCGTTGGCGCGACTCGGAAGGCTCGATAATGTCCTCCACGTAGCCCATCTCGGCCGCGCGGTAGGGATTATTGAACAGTTCCTCGTATTCCGCTATCTTCTCCTGACGTTTCGCGATCGGGTCGTCGGCTTCCTTGATATCTTTTCTGAATACGATATTCGCCGCGCCGTCCGCGCCCATAACCGCGATCTCCGCGGTCGGCCACGCAAGCACGATATCCGCGCCGAGCTCCTTATTACACATCGCGATATAGGCTCCGCCGTAGGCTTTGCGCAGAATCAGCGTGACCTTCGGCACCGTCGCCTCGCAGTAGGCATAGAGCAGCTTCGCGCCGTGGCGGATAATGCCGCCCGTTTCCTGACCGACGCCGGGCAGAAAACCCGGAACGTCCTCTATCGTCAGCAGCGGGATATTGAACGCGTCGCAGCGGCGCACGAAACGCGCAGCCTTGTCGGAAGCGTTGATATCGAGGCAGCCCGCGGCCACCTTCGGCTGGTTCGCGATAATGCCGACCGTGTTACCGCCGAGCCGGATATAGCACGTGACGATGTTCTTCGCGTAATGCGGCGCAACGTCGAAAAACTTCCCGTCGTCCGCGATGCCCTTGATTATCTCATAGACGTCGAAAGCCTTATTCGCTTCCGCGGGGATAATGTCGTCAAATTCGGGAATGATCCTGTTCGGATCGTCCATCGACGCGACCGGAGGCGCTATTTCGAGATTATTCTGCGGCAGATAGGAGAGCAATTCCTTGACCTGCGCCAGAGCTTCCTCGTCGTTCTTGCACGCGAAATGCGCAACACCGCTCACCGCGTTATGCGTCATCGCGCCGCCGAGCGCCTCGGAGGTAACTTCCTCGCCCGTTACGGCCTTAATGACCTCGGGACCCGTAATGAACATCTGGCTCGTGCCCTCGACCATAAAGATGTAGTCCGTAATGGCGGGGCTGTAAACCGCGCCGCCCGCGCACGGCCCCATAATAACCGATATCTGCGGAATGACGCCCGAGCTGATCGTATTGTTGTAGAATATCTTGCCGAAGCCCGAAAGCGCGTTGACGCCCTCCTGGATACGCGCGCCGCCGCTGTCGTTCAGTCCGACGATCGGAGCGCCGACCTCCAGCGCCATCTTCTGGGCCTTCACGATTTTCTCCGCGTGATATTCGCCGAGCGAACCGCCGAGAACCGTGAAATCCTGCGCATACGCGTAGACAAGACGGCCGTTCACCGTGCCGTATCCCGTTACGACGCCGTCGCCCGGGGCTTTCTTTTCCGCCATATCGAAATTATGACTCCGGTGTGAAACGAAAACGTCGAGTTCGACAAACGTCCCTTCGTCGAACAGGATATTCATTCGCTCACGCGCGGTAAGTTTACCGGATTTGTGCTGAGCGTCGATCTTGCCCTGACCGCCGCCGAGCGCTATCTTCTTTTTCAGATCCCGCAACTCGTCAAGTTTACTGTTTGCCATCCGAACCTCCTTCATCGCTACCGTTATCGTTATCCGCGGCGTCCTCTCCGCCGTCAAGCTCAGCGTCCGGGCCTTCGCCGCCCGGGCCTTCAGCCTCCTCAGCCTCCGCGAGCATCTGCTCGGTTTCGGCCGCTTCCTGCGCGTTTATCTCGCTCCGCGTCTTTTCCTCGTTCTCGATCTTGGCGCTCAATTGCTTGATGGTCAGCTTGCCGGAATACAGCGCCTCGAATTGCTCGCCGTCGAGCGTTTCCACTTCGAGCAGCGCGTTCGCTATCTTCGTCAGCTTGCGGATATCCTTCTTCAATATCTTCTCGGCCTCCGCAAACGCCGTTTCGATAATGTTTTTGATTTCCTCGTCTATTTCCGACGCGATCTCCTCGGAGTAATTCTTATGCGTCGTGAAATCTTTGCCGAGGAACACCTCGTCCGACGAGCTGTAATTGACCGGCCCGAGCTTCGACGAGAAGCCGTATTTCGTCACCATGTCGCGCGCGATATCCGTCGCCCGCATAATGTCGTTGCTCGCGCCCGTGCTGATATCGCCGAGCGTCAGGTGCTCCGCGACGCGGCCGCCGAGCAGATGCGTTATCTCCTCCATCATCTCGGTCCTCGTCCCGTAATACTTTTCCTCCGTCGGCAGGATCATCGTAAATCCGCCCGCTCTTCCGCGCGGAATTATCGTGATCTGATGCACCGGATCCGTATTCGGCAGATTATGCGCGATAACGGCGTGGCCCGCTTCGTGGAAAGCTGTCAGCTTGCGCTCCGCCTCCGTGATAACGCGGCTCTTTTTCTCCGGGCCCGCGATAACCTTCGTTATCGCCTCCTCGATCTCGTCCATGCGGATCTTGCGACCGTTGCGGCGCGCCGTCAGCAGCGCCGCCTCGTTCAGCATATTCTCGATATCGGCAGGCGTAAAGCCCGGCGTCCTGCGGGCAAGCACCTGCGGGTTCACCCCGTCGTCGAGCGGTTTGTTCTTTGAATGGACGCGGAAAATCGCCTCGCGCCCCTTAATGTCCGGGATCCCGATAACGACCTGACGGTCGAACCTGCCGGGCCTCAGCAGCGCCGGGTCGAGAATGTCCGGCCTATTTGTTGCCGCGAGTATAATGATGCCGGAATTTTCTCCGAAACCGTCCATTTCGACGAGTAATTGGTTCAGCGTCTGTTCGCGCTCGTCATGACCACCGCCAAGTCCCGCCCCGCGTGTTCTGCCCACGGCGTCGATCTCGTCGATAAATATGATGCACGGCGAGCTTTTTTTCGCCTGTTCGAACAGGTCGCGCACCCGCGACGCGCCGACACCGACGAACATTTCCACAAAATCCGAACCGCTTATCGTGAAGAACGGCACACCGGCCTCTCCCGCCGCGGCCTTTGAAATATACGTTTTACCCGTTCCGGGCGGCCCCACCAGCAGAATGCCCTTGGGAATGCGCGCTCCGAGCTCGCGATATTTCTTCGGGTTCCGCAGGAAATCGACGACCTCCGTGAGTTCCTCTTTTTCCTCATCAAGGCCCGCGACATCCTCGAACCGCACCTTGGGCGGCCCGTGCTGCTTGTGCAGCCGCGCGCGGCTCTTGCCGAATTGCATCACCTTCCCGCCGCCGCCGGCCCCGTTGTTCAGGATCATATACATAAAGAACACGAGGAAGCCGATCATCAGTATCGTCGGGAGCAGCGAGAAGAAGAAGCCGCCGCTCTTCGGCGGTGGATTATCGAGGTCTATCTTTCCGTCCTCCACGAGCGGCGCGATATGCGTGGTATACAGCCAATTATACTCCACGGCATAGCCGGACAGATAACAGACTATCTGCTTGTCGTCGTCGAGGGTGGCCGTCATGCGCGTATCGACGACCTCGTAGGCGACGACGTTTCCGCTTTTGATTTCAGCGGCCATCTTCGTAAAGGAAACTTCCCGCGGCGAATCGCTCGACATAAAGCCTCTCACGAAGAAGACCACGAGTATTATAAGTGCAATGGCGAGTATCGGTACTCCGATATTGCGGTAACTGGGTTTTTTCAAGAAAAAATAATCTCCTGCATTCTAAATCTACTTTGATATAACATTATCACCCCGGCAACTCATAGGAGGAAATCTGCCCGGTCTGCCGGCAGTCCGCTTTGTTGGCAGAATCCTTGCCTTTTTGCTCCGAAGTTTTGCTTCGGCTGACAAAACGGACAGCGAAGCAACTGCGAGACGAAGCCGAGTCCCATCCCAAGCGGGCAATGCGAACATTACCTGCTGCCGGTACGCGCAGCTTGACCGCCCCGCATACTGCGAAAATCTTCGCCGCTCTGTTCCCACTATTACTTGTCGAGATAATAAATCCGTACCAAAAATTTTATCATATAAGCGGTGTTTTCACAATGGGGCACTTGCGCCCGCGGTAATATTATACCATGATTGAATGAATTCAGTCAATTGGTGGGCCTCCTGTGTTGTTGCGAAAACGAGCCGCAATCCCGTCAACAGATGGACTGGCATGCGTGTAAATGTTTTGGGCGCATGGGGCACGCGGGAATGATTTTGTCGGTAAACCACGTGATAGTCCTCCGCATGAGCATGTACAAAAAACGGCCTTTGTTGAGTGCCCCACCGGGCTCTGCGGGGCTCCGGCCCCGGCGCTCAGGACAGGCGCTTGGGATGTGAATCGCTTCGCTCCCGATTCTCGGTTTCGCCTCGCAGTTGCTTCACGCCGTGGCTGCTACGCACCCCTCCGATCCCGTGCGCGGGACATGCGCACCATTCCGTGCCGCCCTCGAAAAGTTTGTCATTCCGGTCAGAGCCGCAGATCCCATGCGGGCAAAGTGTCCGGCGCTTCTGTCCGAAATACGGCGTATCCATTTCTCACGTAAACGCAAAAAGAAACGAGAGCCAAACCCAACGCAAACGTCCTCCCCGTGCCGTCCCCCATGCCTCGTCAGAATTACCAGCACAGCGAAACAATCCGGCAGGAGCGCATCTTATCACCACATTTTAGTTCCGCTTTTGGCCAAACTTCAGTTCCGCTTTTGGCCAAAATCCAGTTCCGCGGTCAGCCGAAATGAGCGCCCGAAAAGCCTGCCGCGAGAGCATACGCGCGGCGTTTCACAGAGCGAACATGCGCGAAATGCGTATTTCGGGTATCCACAGCACCTCCCGGCCCGCCGCAAACAGCAGGAGGGAATCGCGTTCCGAGCGCGGAATTTTTTTATCGACGAAGATATCTTGCAGTTTTTTCGTTCCGTCCATTCCCTTTGGCCGCATAATATCGCCCGGCAAGCGCGTTCGCCACGCAGGAACAAGTTTTGCCGCCGCAAGCGCTTCCGCGTCGAATCGGGCTGCCTTACCGCCGCACCGCGCCTCTATAATCTTCCGGCCGTTCTCGTCCTCGTATTCCGTTATGCCAACCTCGTCGGCAACGGGAAGCGGGTTAGAAAGTGTTTCGAGATCAGGCCGCGCCTTGCGGTCATTTCTATAATTATCCATTTCGTCAAAAGCAACCGCCGCTGAACGATTTTTTTTATTCGCGGATTCAGTGTTATCGGGAAGTTCTTCGGAATGGGAAAGCGCTTCGCGTGAATTACCATTATTTTCCTCATCCTCAGTAACACGCACAACCCCACTGCGCACCGCCCCACTGCGCACAGCCCCGCGAGAGCCGCTCCCGCCCGGCATTACTCGCGAAAACACCACGTTGGCATACGATATCTCAAACCGGTATCCGCCCGGAAAATCAACAGATTTGCCCGTTTCGCTGCGCTCAAGCAGCGCATCCGCCGCTTTGAGATGCGCCGCCTCGATATCCTGCGCAAGGCCGATTTTCGCAAAGAGCGCCACGACAAGCCGGTGCCGCACAGCCGGGTGAAAATCACGCAGGACGGTAAGCGGGAAAACGATATTTATGGCGCCGCCCGCTTCGGTGTCCGGCATTTTCGCGTAAGCGTTTACGGCATCGCCGACCAGCGCGGAAAAATACTCCTTATCCTCGGCGGCGTGAGCGCTTAGCCGAAGAATGGCGTTCTCCGTCGATCCGCCGAAGGTTTCCGTCAAAAATGGCAGCAGCCGCAGCCGAATCTTG